>DASSUA010000459.1:0-7392 GCA_035707525.1 Pseudonocardiaceae bacterium | reverse complement strand
CGGTCGGGGCCGGCTACGAGCAGGTCGTCGCGGCGCTCGGGCGGCGCCCCGGCGGCCACCGTGGCACCGAGCGCGACCGGGCGCCGCGGCAGTTCATCTTCGGCGACGGCGCGGGCGGCGTGGAGCGCATCCGCGTCGACTTCTCGGGCCACCACCTGTCGCACCTGGCCGCGGTGCTGGACACGACGCCGGATGCGCAGCGCTCGGAGGGTCAGGCGGACCAGCGCGACGGCCGCCGGCAGCCAGCACAACAGGCACTGCCGACCGCGGCCACCGGCGAGCTGGGGCCCGCCCACGACGTCGACCAGAGTGACCTGGAGTTCGACGAGTTCGAGCTGGAGCAGGCGCACCAGTCCCAGCGGGTGCACGTCGAGATCGAGGGCGGCCACGGCGAGCCGTCCCGCGGTAACGCCCACGGTGACGCCCACGGTGACGTCCGAAATGGCGACGCCCGCAAGAAGTCGGCAGCCAGAGGAGCTGCATGAACGCAGCGGCGAGGGCCGTCGCCGCGGTGCTGTTGCCGCCGCCGCGGTCCAGACGTCACAGAGCGCGCCTAGAGCGACACGCAGAGCGCCCTAGGCGTCGAGCCCGGCGCGTAGCGCTGCTGATCACGGCGCTGCTGCTGGGTGCCCAGGCCATCCTCGGCGCTCCGGCGCTCGCGCAGATCCCCGGCGTCGGCGACTGCAAGGAACCGCCGAACCCGGAGCGGCCGGGCTCCGGCATGGTCGGCGTCTTCGACGCCACCCCGCCCGACCACGGCACCGACCCGAGCATCTACCGCGAGTTCGGCTATGCCGGCCAGGTCTGGCACACCTACGACCTTGGCTGCGGACCGTCCGGGCTGCGCAACCCGAACGCGGTCGTCGACACCTGGACCGGCAACCAGGTGTTCAACGTCGGCAAGAACCTGGTCGCGGCGACCAACGGACTGCACTACGAGCTGCTGGACGGCCAGCTGCTCAAGCCCGTCGACGACCTGGTGATGACCGGCACCGTCGCGCTCTACGACTCGGTGTTCGCGCCGCTGTTCTCCCTGGTCGCGATCATCCTGGCGGTGCTGCTGTTCCGCTCGATCTGGCGCGGCGACCTGGCCAACATCGGCAAGCGCGGCATGTGGGCGCTTGCCGCGCTGTGGTTCGCCTCGATCACCTACCTGACCCCGCTGATCTACGCGCAGGCGCTGGACGCGGTGCTGATCGAGGGCACCTCGGCGATCCAGTCCGGGTTCTTCCGGCAGGTCGGCGTCGAGGAGCGCGACCAGCTGCCGACGATGCTGCACGAGACCGTCGTCTACCAGAACTGGCTGCGGGGCGAGTTCGGCTCGCCGCAGGCCCCGGAGGCCAAGGAACTCGGCGACGACCTGGTGCGCGCTCAGGCGTGGAGCAAGTCGGAGCTGGCCGCCGGCGCCCCCACGGCGGAGGAGAAACGCCAGTCGTTCACCGCGCTCGCCGACGGGCAGATCTGTCCCGCCGACGGCAGCGGCTCGACGTGCGGCTACTTCCAGGGCAAGGACGGCAGCCGGATGGGAGCCGGGTTCCTGGCCGCCGGCCAGGGGTTCGCGCTCGCGCTGTTCCAGCTGCTGGCCAAGGCGGCGATCCTGCTCGCCCAGGTGCTGCTGCGGGTGCTGATCCTGATCGGACCGGTCGTCGGCCTGATCGCGCTGGTCTACCACGACGTGCTGCGCAACGTCGGCAAGGCGGTCGGCGCCGCGGTGATCAACGTCGTGGTCGTGGCGGCGATGGCCGGCCTGCACGCGTTCGTGCTGACCTCGCTGTTCGACCCGGCGCGCGGCATCCCGCCGCTGGCCCAGCTGCTGCTGGCGACCCTCATCACGGTCATCTTCCTGCTGATCTGCCGGCCGATCCGGCGGATGTGGCAGATGGTCGAGCTGTCGGTCAGCGCGGTCGGCGGCCTGGCACCGGGGAGCCCGCAGGGCGTGCTGTCGCGGTTGCGCCGGCGCAAGCAGCAGCAGCCCACCGCGCAGGACGAGTTCTGGTCGCAGGTCCGCGACATGGACACCACCGAGCAGGACACCAAGCGCTCCGGCGACCGGCGGCTGCGCCCGGAGGCGGCGCCCACAGTGGTCGCGGTGGCCGAGCGGCTCGACCGCCGTCCGGTGCCGCGCGCCCTTCCCGCCGGCGGCGGCGACCTCGGCGGGACCGGCGGGGCGCCGATGCTGGCCGGCCCGGCGCACGAGACACCGGCCGCGCTGCCGGCGGGCCCGGGCGAGGGCCGAAGCCGCACCGTCGACACCCCGCCGGTCGTCGACACCAGCTGGGACCGCCTCGAAGAGCCCGTGCTGGTGCCCTCGCAGGCCAGTTCGGGGACGGTCGCGCCGCGCCGGGCGGAGCTGGAGATGGTCGACGGCCGCCCGGTGTGGGTGGTCTACCGGCCCTCCCGCGGCCTGGAGGTGCGTCGGTGGTGAGGACTGACTGATGCCGATCCGAACCAACCGCGGGCGGGCCGCGGTGTACCGCCGGCTCTGGGCGTGGCCGCTGCGCTCCCCACGGCACCTGGGGATGGCGGTGCTCGTCGTGGCCGTGCTGGCCACCGTCGTCGGGATCGTCGTGCCCGACCGGTCCGACCCGCTGTCCGCCCGGAGGTCCGGCCTGCCGGTGAGCTCCCACACGTCGACCACCGCCGGTACGGAAGGCGAGTCCCGGGCCTCGACGACTGTGCCCAACACCGGGACCGCCACCAGGACCACTGCCTCACCGCCGGTCACCACGACCCCGCCGGTGTCCGCGCCCGCCGCGCCCGAGGCGCTCAACGTCGCCAACGCCTGGGCCAGGGCCTGGGTCAACCACCCGGACGGCATGACCAGCGAGGAGTGGGTCGCCCAGCTCGCCCCGCTCACCACCGAGGAGTTCCTGCCGCAGCTGCAGACCGTCGACCCGGCCAACATCCCGTCCACCGCCGTCACCGGCCAGGCCATGCCGACCACGGCGACCGCCAGGGTGGTCGAGGCCGACGTGCCCACCGACGGCGCCGTCCTGCACCTGATCGTGATCGCCACGCCGGCCGGGTGGCGAGTATCCGCCTACGACCGGTCGGAGTGAGGCCATGCGGCGGTTACTGCTGGGTCTGATCTCGGCGGCAATGGTCGTCGGCCTGGTCGCCGCCGGAGTCGTCACCGCGTTCCTCGGCGGCACCGCCAGCAATCGGGCCTGGGCGCTGCCGTGCCTGCCGACGCTCAACCCGACCGATCCCGGCGAAGCGCGCAGCCCGGTCGGCCCGGAGCAGCTCGACGAGGAGCAGGCGAGCATCGCCACCCAGATCATCCACATCGGCGAGCAGCGCCAGCTACAGCCGCGCGGGTGGCAGATCGCGCTGCAGGCCGGGATGACCGAGTCCAGGCTGCGCAACCTGCCCTACGGCGACCGCGACTCGATCGGCATCTTCCAGATGCGCCCGTCGATGGGGTGGGGGTCGATCGAGCAGCTTCTCGACACCGCCTATTCCATCAACAAGTTCTACGACGTGCTGCTGGAGGTGTCCGGCTGGGAGGACATGCGGCCAGGCGACGCGGCACAGGCCGTCGAGCGCTCGGCGTTCCCGGACCGCTACCACACGTGGGAGCCGCTCGCGGTCGCGCTGATCGGCCAGATCGGCGGGGTGGACAACCCGGGCGGCTGCCAGCTCCCGCCGCAGGTTTTCGGCAGCGTGCCGCCGCCGACCGCAGCCGCCGGAACCGCCATCGCGTTTGCCCTGGCCCAGCTCGGGAAGCCGTACGTGTGGGGCGCCACCGGGCCCAGCTCCTTCGACTGCTCGGGCCTGATGCTGCGCGCCTACGAGTCGGCCGCCATCCAGCTGCCGAGGGTCTCGCGCCAGCAGTTCCAAGCCGGCGCCCAGCTTCCCGTCGAGTCCGCACAGCCCGGAGACCTGCTGTTCTGGGCCTACGACGAGTCCGATCCGAGGACGGTGCACCACGTCGCCATGTACCTGGGCGGCGGGCAGATCGTCGAGGCCCAGCAACGGGGCGTGCCGGTGCACACCAGGGCCGTGCAGTTCGACGAACCGGAACTCATGCCAGTGGCCGTTCGTCCAGGTGTCTAGGGAGCGATATGTCCTTCACAGCCAGCCCGATCCCGCGCCCGTCCGGGCCGCCTGCTTCCGCCACCCCGCTGCGTGACTTTCTGGCCGGCGTGCACAACGGCGTCGACCCCGGATACGTCGTCGTGCCCCGCTCGCTCGCCGAGTCGATGCCGCTGCCGTGGCAGCAGCAGCTCGTGCACCTGCTCGCCGAACTGCAGCACGCCTACGGCCACCTGCCGTGGCCGATCTACCGGGTCGTGCCGAGCCGCACCGAGCTGCTGGTGGACCTCGACGAGGATCAGCTCGCCGAGGTCGGCTGCTTCGTCGAGATCGACTCCGACGGCGAGCTGCGCTACCGGGACCGGCAGGGCCGGCTCATCGAGCATCCCGAGCGGCACCAGGTGCTCGTCTCGTGCCTGGACCCGATCCCGCGGGCCCGGGCCAACCAGATGGCCAACGCGCAACCGCCGCCCGCACCCCACGGCGCCCACTCCAAGACGAAGGCGTCCCAAGCGTCCCAGTCTCAGGCGTCACAGTCTCACCAGCCGAGGCCCAAGCCGCCCCGCCCCGCCCCGATCTGGCCTACCGAGTAGCCCCCGGAGGAGGCCGAACCGCTTGGGCGGTTGCGCTGTGAGTGGCATCTCACAACCGGTTCAACCGTTCGGCGCTTCCTGATGCCCGGTCGGCGCACCGCAACCGCAGCTTGGCGCTAGATCAGTGATTGTTCACCAACCGGGGAGTCTCCCGGCGGTTGCCGATCTAGGGTGAGACGCATGCTGCGAACTGGGGCTGCACTACCGAGTTTCGCCGCTGTTCGCAAGGAGCTGGCGCTTCCCGAGCTTGCCAACAGCGCCACGTTCCCGCCCGAGGTGCAGGCCGAGGCCGAGCGAACCGCGGCGCGGCACGCGTTCGCCGCGCGTGCGGACGCGACCGACCTGCCGCTGGTGACGATCGACCCGCCGGACGCCCTGGACCTGGACCAGGCGCTGCTGGTGCGGCGCACGGCCCGCGGGTTCACGGTCGACTACGCGATCTCCGACCTGACCGCCTTCGTGCGTCCGGGCGGCCCGCTCGACCTCGAGGCGCAGCGCCGCGGCCAGACGCTCTACCTGCCCGACTCGAAGGTCCCGCTGCATCCGCCGGTGCTCAGCGAGGGTGCGGCGAGCCTGCTGCCGGGCGAGGTCCGCCCGGCCGTGCTGTGGACGATCGACCTCGACGCCGACGGTCAGCCGGTGGACGTCCGGGTGCGGCGGGCGCTCGTGCGCTCGACCGCGCGGCTGGACTACGAGGGCGTCAGCGCCGACATCGCCGCCGGCCGGCCGCACCCGTCGATCGCGGCCATGCCCGACCTCGGCCGGCTGCGCCGCGAGCAGGCGCAGGCCCGCGGCGCGGTCGAGCTCGTCCTGCCCGAGCAGCAGATCGAGCCCGACGGCCGCGGCGGTTGGCGGATCGTGCTGCGGCGGCGCAACGACGTCGACCTGTGGAACGCCGAGATCTCGCTGCTGACCGGGATGTGCGCCGCCGACCTGATGATCAAGGCCAGGATCGGGTTGCTGCGCACGCTGCCGGACCCGGACCAGGCCACGATCGTCGAGCTGAAGCAGTCGGCCCGAGCGCTCGGCGTGCAGTGGCGTGAGGACCAGGGCCCGGCGTGCGTGCTGTCCGGCCTCGACCCGCGCGAGCCTCGGGCGCTCGCGGTGTTCACCGAGGCCAGCAGGCTGCTGCGGGGCGCGGGGTACGTCTCGTTCGACGGCGCCGTTCCCCAGCAGACCAGGCACACCGGGGTCGGTGCGCCGTACGCGCACGTGACCGCGCCGCTTCGGCGCCTGGTCGACCGGTTCACCACCGAGGTATGCCTGGCCCTGCACGCCGGTGCGGCGGTGCCCGCCTGGGCCAGGCAGGCGTTGCCGCACCTGCCCGAGGTGATGGCGGCCTCCGACCGGCTCGCCGCGCGGGCCGAGCGGGCGTGCCTGGACCAGGTCGAGTCGTGGCTGCTGGCCGACCGGGTCGGCGACATGTTCGAGGCGGTCGTGCTGCGCAACAGCGACGACTCCGGCGGCGCGCACGCCGCGGGCAACGCCGACGTGTTCGTCACCGATCCGCCGGTGCTCGGCCGCTGCTTCGGCGTCGGGCTTCGCGAGGGCCGCAGGGTGCAGGTCCGGCTCGTCGAAGCCGACCCGGCCACCCGCAAGGTGCAGTTCAAGGCGGTGCACTCGCTGGATCCGGCTCGCGGTGAGGAGCTGAGGTGGACGAGTTCGGCGCGCGCACGATCGGTGTGATCGGCGGCACCGGACCGCAGGGCCGCGGGCTCGCCTACCGCTGGGCCGCCGCCGGCCTGCCGATCGTGATCGGCTCCCGCGACGCCGCCAGGGCCGAGTCGGTCGCGACCGCCCTCAACGACCGGTCCCGCGCTTATGGAAGCCGAGTGCGCGGGCTGGCCAACCACGACTGCGCGAGCGCCGCCGACCTGGTCATCGTCGCGGTGCCGTGGGAAGGCCACGCCGCGACTGTCGAACCGCTGCGCGACGCGCTCGCCGGCAAGATCGTCGTCGACTGCGTCAACCCGCTCGGCTTCGACAAGCAGGGCCCTTACGCCCTGGCCGTTGCCGAGGGCAGCGCCGCGGCCCAGGCCGCCGCGCTGCTGCCGGAGTCGATCGTGGTCGCCGCCTTCCACCACGTCTCGGCCGTGCTGCTCGGCGACGAGTCGGTCGACAAGGTCGACACCGACGTGCTCGTCCTCGGCGACGACCGCGCCGCCGTCGACGAGGTGATCGCCCTGGCCGGCCGCATCCCGGGCATGCGCGGCGTCTACGGCGGCCGCCTGCGCAACGCCGGCCAGGTCGAGGCCCTCACCGCCAACCTGATCGCCATCAACCGCAGATACACCGCCCACGCCGGCATCCGCATCACCGACCTCTAACCCCCGGCGTGTCGTCCGTTTCAGTACGCGTGTCGTCCGTTTGAGTACGTGAGTTGCACGTTTGAGTACGCGAGTTGCACGGTCGGGAACGGGCTGGCTCCGCGGCCAGCCGGCGGGCCGCATCCGGCCCCTCCACCAGAGCCACATCCTTCGGGAACAGTGGTCGCCATGAGCCTCGCCGACGACCTGGGTGCCCTCGTGCCGCTGCGACGGGCGCCGCGCCGCGTCGTGTCGCTCGTGCCGTCGATCACCGAGACGGTCGCGGTGTCGGCGCCCGGACTGCTCGCCGGCGTCACCGACTACTGCACCCACCCGCCCGACCTGGACGTCCCCAGGATCGGCGGATCGAAGTACCCGGACCTGGACGCCGTGCTCGCCGCCCGGCCCGACCTGGTGCTGGCCAACGCGGAAGAGAACCGGCCGCAGGACGTCGCGGC
>DASSUA010000458.1:0-4361 GCA_035707525.1 Pseudonocardiaceae bacterium | reverse complement strand
CGACGGTGTGCACGTCGGCGCGCTGGGCCTGCAGCGCCACGTGACCGTACGGGTTGAGCAGCGGGAACATCACCGGTGAGCGGTCGTTGCGGATCAGTACGACGTCGGCCTTCTGGCCGGGCTCCAGGCTGCCGAGGTCGGTGCGGCCGAGTGCCTGGGCGCCGCCGCGGGTGGCCCACTCGACGACCTGGTCGGAGCGCAGGCTGCAGTGGGTGACGGTGTCGCCCTTGCCGTGGGCCTCCAGGTGCTCGCGCGCGCGGTCGGCGCCGAGCGTGGTGCGCATGGCCGAGAACAGGTCGCCGCTCCACCAGACGGCGGTGTCCATCGACAGCGACACCGGGATGCCGTGCCGGCGCAGCATCCAGGTGGGCGGGTAGCCCTGGCCGGCGCTCTGCTCGCTCTCGGTGGCCACCGACACCGAGCCGCCGGTGGCGGCGATGCGGTGGTACGAGTCGGCCGACAGCGTCGCGCTGTGCACGTAGATGTTGCGCGGGTTCATGAACCCGCCCTCGTGCATGAGGCGGATGCCGTCGTCGTTGGTGGCGCCCCACACGCCGGCGTGCGTGGTGACCGCAGCGTCGAGTTCGCGGGCGACCTCGAACGCCGGCCGCTCCGGGAACGCCGGGTCCCCGGTGACGTCGAAGGCGAGTTGGAAGCCCAGCATGTCGTCGCGGGTCATCCGGCGCCGCACGAAGTCGCGGAACGGGGCGGACGCGGTCCACTCGGCCGGCGCCTGCTGCAGGTTGCCGTAGGCGAGCACGAACCGGCCGGGCACCGACTGCAGGGCGTCGACGGCCGCGTCGGCGTGGTCGGCGGTCTGCAGGCCGTGCGACCAGTCGACGGTGGTGGTGACGCCGGCGTCGAGCGACTCGATCGCGCTGAGCAGGTTGCCGGCGTAGACGTCCTGCGGGCGGAAGGCGCGGCCCCAGTCGAGGTAGTACCAGACGAAGTACTGGGTGAGGGTCCAGTCGGCGCCGTAGCCGCGCATCGCGGTCTGCCACATGTGACGGTGGGTGTCGATCATGCCGGGCATCACGATTCCGCCGGAGGCGTCGATCTCGACCGTGCCCTGCGGGACCTCCAGGTTCGTTCCGACCGCCGCGATCCGGTCGTCGACGGCCAGCACGTCGCAGCCGGTAAGCACCCGCCTGGTGGCGTCCATGGTCAGGACGGTGCCGCCACGGAAGACGACGCTCATGGGTACCCCCGGTCACTGGGCGGACAAGTGTCCGAATTACCCCGACCGAGCCACTTTCGTCGAAACCCACGGCCCGGTCAACCCCCCGAAGCGAGGGCACTGTCCGCCACCCGGACAGCCGCTACGCTGTCGCCATGCCGCGTTCGGGAACCGGGCCGGACTTCATCGAGGCGCTCGCCCGAGGTCTCGAGGTCATCACGGCCTTCCGGCCGGGCCGGCGGGCGCTGTCGCTGGCCGACGTGGCCGCGGCCACCGGGCTGGCCAGACCGACCGCGCGCCGGATCCTGCTGACGCTGCGGGATCTGGGCTACGTCCGCGCTGACGGCGGGGGCTTCGCGCTCACCCCGAGGGTGCTCGACCTCGGGGTGGCGTACGTGTGCTCGATGGGGTTGTGGGACGTCGCCCGGCCGCACCTGGAGCGGCTGGTCGCCCGCACCGGCGAGTCGTGCTCGATCGCCCAGCTCGACGGCTCCGACATCGTCTACGTCGCCAGGGTGGCGGTGCCGAAGATCGTCGGGCTGGTCGTGCAGATCGGGACGAGGTTCCCGGCGTTGCCGACGTCATTGGGGAAGGTGCAGCTCGCCGCGCTACCGCCGGACGAGCTGGAGCGGGTGCTCGCCGAGCCGAGCCGGTCCGGCCTCACGCCGCGCTGGCAACCGGACCGCGCGGAGCGCGACGCCGAGCTGCGGGAGATCAGGGCGCGCGGCTGGGCGCTCACCGACCAGCAGCTGGCGCTGGGCATCCGCTCGGTCGCCGCTCCGCTGCGCGACGGTTCCGGGCGGGTGTTCGCGGCGGTCAACGTCAACGCCCACGCCGCCGAGACGCCGGTCGAGCACCTCGTCGAGCACCACCTGCCGCTGCTGCTGCAGACCGCCGGTGAGATCAGCGCCGACTACGCCCGGCGGGCCGCCGTGCCGCACGTGACGGTGACCGAAGCGTCCTGAGCGAGCCTTGACTCGCCGGTCGGGACGCGCCGAGAATCGACCGCGCGGACGCTTGTCCGTAGAGCGGTCGGAGGGTTGCGGATGAGCGAAGGCGCAACGGCGGGAGCACCCCTGGACGGCCTGCTGGTCGCCGACTTCTCCCGGGTGCTCGCCGGCCCGTACGCCACGATGCTGCTCGCCGACCTGGGCGCCGACGTGATCAAGGTCGAGTCCCCGCAGGGAGACGAAACCAGGACGTGGATCCCGCCGGAGCGCGACGGCGTGTCCACCTACTACCTGGGCATCAACCGGGGCAAGTCGTCGGTCGCGCTCGACCTGCGCGACGAGCGCGACGCCGCGATGGCGCGCGAGCTGGCCGGCCGGGCCGACGTGCTGATCGAGAACTTCAAGCCGGGCGGGCTCGGCCGGTTCGGGCTCGACTACGAAGGCGTCCGCCGGCTCAACCCGGCCGTGGTGTACGCCTCGATCACCGGGTTCGGCGCCGGCAAGGGCAGCCACGTGTCCGGCTACGACCTCATGGTGCAGGCGATGTCCGGGCTGATGAGCCTGACCGGCGACCCGGACGGCCCGCCGTACCGCGCCGGAATCTCGGTGTTCGACGTCATGGCCGGCAACCACGTCGTGATCGGCATCCTGGCCGCCCTGCGGCATCGCGACCGGACCGGCGAGGGGCAGCTCGTCGAGGTGAACCTGCTGAGCTCCGCGCTGACCGGGCTGGTCAACCACAGCTCGGCGTACGCGGCCGGCGGGGTCGTGCCGTACCGGATGGGCAACGCGCACCCGAGCGTGTTCCCGTACGAACCGCTGCCGGCCAGCGACCGCGACATCATCATCGCGGCCGCCAACGACGGGCAGTTCCGCCGGCTGTGCGAGGTGCTCGGCATCGCGGCGGTCGCGGACGACGCGCGGTTCGCCCGCAACGTCGACCGCACCGCCAACCGGGAGCAGCTTCGGCCGCTGCTGCTGGAGCGGCTGGCCACCAGGACCGCGAACGAATGGTTCGACGCGCTGGTCGCGGTCGGCGTGCCGTGCGGCCCGATCAACACCATCGACGGCGGCTTCGAGGTGGCGCGGCGGTTCGGGCTCGACCCCGTCGTCGAGGTCGGTGAGGGGGAGCGGGCGACGCCGACCGTGCGGCACCCGATCCGGTTCTCCCGGACCCCGGCGCGTTACCGGCTGCCGCCGCCCGAGCTGGACGAGCACGGCGAGCGGATCCGCAAGTGGCTGCGCAGCGATCCGTGACCGGCTACCCGACCGGCTACCCGACCGCGCTGGGCGCCGCCGACCGAGACCACATCACGCTGCTCGGTCAGGACCTCGCCGCCGACGTCATGGGCAGCGTCGGGTTCGGCGAGCTCGCGTTCTGGCTGGCCACCCAGCGCCGGCCGACGAAGGGGCAGACCAGGGTGTTCGAGGCGGTGCTCGCCGCGCTCGCCGACCACGGGTTCACCCCGTCCGCGATCATCACCAGGCTGACCTACCTGTCCGCCCCCGACTCGATCCAGGGCGCCCTGGCCGCGGGCCTGCTCGGCGGCGGCTCCCGGTACCTCGGCGTCACCGAGGACACCGGCCGGTTCCTGCACGAGGTGCTGGCCGGGGGCGACCATCCGGCGGACCGGGCCGACACCGCCGGCTGGGACGCGCTGGCCCTGCGCGTGGTCCGGGCGCGCCGCGAGCAGCGGCGGCTCCTTCCCGGGCTCGGTCACCACGTGCACAAGGACAGCGACCCGCGCACGCGCAGGCTCATGCGGATCGCCACCGAGGAGGGGCAGTTCGGCCCGCACCTGGCGCTGTTCGAGGCGATCGGCCGGGTGCACCCCAAGGTCCTCGGCCGCACGCTGCCGCTCAACGGCGCCGGCGCGTGCGGAGCGGCGCTGGCCGACCTCGGCCTGCCGGTCGAGCTGCTGCGCGGGTTCGCCCTGCTGGCCAGGACCGCGGGGCTGATCGGGCAGCTCGCCGAGGAGCTGCGCCGCCCGGTCGCGAACGAGATCTTCCTTTCCGTGGACCGCAACCACCGGCGGGTCCCACCGGAGCCGTACGAGGCCCAGTAGAGACAGAGGCCCAGTAGAGACGAAGGAGGCCGGCGAATGGCCGAGCTGGTCGCCGTGATCGCGTCCACCCACCACCCGTTCTACTACCGGGCGAGCACCTCGACCGGCGCCGACCGGCCGCCGTTCGCCGACGAGTGGGTGCGCAAGGTCGAGGCGTTTCGCCAGACC
>DASSUA010000457.1:0-7360 GCA_035707525.1 Pseudonocardiaceae bacterium | reverse complement strand
TCTCCGGCAACACCACCCAGATCTGCCCGGTCGGCGCGCTCACCAGCGCGCAGTACCGCTTCCGCGCCCGCCCCTTCGACCTCCGCAGCGAGCCGAGCGTCTGCGAGCACTGCGCGTCGGGCTGCGCGCAGCGCACCGACTGGCGACGCGGCACGGTGCAGCGCCGGCTCGCCGGTAACGATCCCGAGGTCAACGAGGAGTGGAACTGCGACAAGGGCCGGTTCGCCTTTACCTACGCGACCGCCGGTGACCGGATCCTGCGGCCGCTGGTCAGGGACGAGGCCGGCGAGCTGCGCGAGGCCTCCTGGACCGACGCGCTGCGGGCCGCCGCCGACGGCCTGCTCGCCGCCAGGGCCGGCGGCGGGGTGGGCGTGCTGACCGGCGGCCGGCTGACCGTCGAGGACGCCTACGCCTACGCCAAGTTCGCCAGGGTCGCGCTCAACACCAACGACGTCGACTTCCGGGCCCGCCCGCATTCGGCCGAGGAGCTGGACTTCCTGGCCGGCTACGTGGCCGGCACCGGACCGGGCTCGCGCGCGGTGACCTACGCCGACCTCGAGGCCGCGCCGGCCGTGCTGTGCGTGGCGTTCGAGCCGGAGGAGGAGTCGCCGATCGTCTTCCTGCGGCTGCGAAAGGCCGCCCGCGACGGCCGGACCAACGTGCTGCACGTGTCGTCGTGGACGAGCCCGGGCGTCGCCAAGACCAGCGGGCTGCTGCTGCAGTGCGTGCCGGGGACCGAGGCCGCGGTGCTGGCGAACCTGCCCGACGACGTGGACGAGCTGCTCCGGGCGCCGGGCGCGGTGGTCCTGGTCGGCGAGCGCGCCGCCGAGGTGCCCGGGCTGCCGGCGACCGTGGCGGCGCTCTGCGCCGACACCGGCGCCCGGCTGGCCTGGGTGCCGAGGCGGGCCGGCGAGCGCGGCGCGCTCGACGCCGGGGCCGCGCCGAACCTGCTGCCCGGCGGCCGGCCGGTGGCCGACGCGTCGGCGCGCGCCGAGGTCGAGGCCGTGTGGGGGCTGCCGCCCGGCAGCATCCCGGCCGAGCCCGGCCGGTCCACCGACGAGGTGCTGGCCGCCGCCGCGGCCGGCGAGCTGGCCGGCCTCGTGATCGGCGGCGTCGACCCCGACGACCTGGCCGACCCGGTGCTGGCCGAGCGGGCGCTGGCCAACGCCGGCTTCGTCGTGAGCCTGGAGCTGCGCACCTCGCGGGTCACCGCGCACGCCGACGTCGTGCTGCCGGTGGCGACCGCGGCGCAGCGGGCCGGCAGCTACCACAACTGGGAGGGCCGGCGGCGCTCGTTCGGCACGACGATCGAATCGGTCAGCGCGCTGCCGGACTGCCGGGTGCTCGACACGCTCGCCGTCGAGATGGACTGCGACCTGCTGACCTCGACGCCGGCGGCGGCCGCCGCCGAGCTGGTCCGGCTGGGTGCCGCGCCGGCCGCGAACGGCCCGGCCGGCGCCGGCCGGGCGGCCACGACCGCCACCCCCGAGCCCGGCGGGGGCGAGGCCGTGCTGGCGACCTGGCGGATGCTGCTGGACAACGGATCGCTGCAGGACAACGAGCCGCACCTGGCCGCGACCGCCCGGCCGGCGGTGGCCATGCTGAACCCGTCGACCGCGACCGCGCTCGGCGTCACGTTCGGCCAGCCCGTCACCGTCGGCACCGATCGCGGCTCGGTCACCCTGCCGGCGGCCGAGGCCGACCTCCCCGACGGGGTGGTGTGGCTGCCGTCGAACTCCGGGCCCAGTACGGTGCGGCGCAACCTGGGCGCCGGCCATGGCGCGCTGGTCAAGGTGAGGCCGGCCGCAGTGACGGTGCAGGATGAGCCGGTTCCGGCCGAAACGATCGGGGGTGCCCAGCGGTGACGCTCGCCGCAGCCGTGCTCGACGACGACCCGTTCTGGCTCGTCGCGATCAAGGCCGTCGCCATCTTCACGCTGCTGCTGCTCATGACGCTGTTCATGATCTGGTTCGAGCGCCGGGTCGTCGGCCGCATGCAGCACCGGCCGGGACCCAACCGGGTCGGGCCGTTCGGCCTGCTCCAGTCCCTCGCCGACGGCCTGAAGCTGATCTTCAAGGAAGACATCCGGCCGGTCATGGCCGACAAGTGGATCTACATCCTGGCGCCGGTCATCGCCGGCATCCCGGGCTTCATCGCGTTCGCGGTGATCCCGCTCGGGCCGGAAGTGTCGATCTTCGGCGAGCGCACGTTGCTGCAGCTGGCGGACGTGTCGGTCGGCGTGCTCGTGGTGCTGGCCGCGGCGTCGATCGGGGTCTACGGGATCGTGCTCTCCGGCTGGTCGTCCGGGTCGCCGTACCCGCTGCTCGGCTCGCTGCGCTCGGCCGCGCAGGTGATCTCCTACGAGATCGCGATGGGGCTCGCGATCGTGTCCGCGGTCCTGCTCGCCGGCTCGCTGTCCACGGTGGACGTGGTCGGGGCGCAGGAGCGGCTGTGGTTTGCGATCCTGACCGCGCCCGGCTTCGTCATCTACGTGATCGCGATGGTCGGCGAGACCAACCGGGCACCGTTCGACCTGCCGGAGGCGGAGTCGGAGCTGGTCGGCGGCTTCCACACCGAGTACTCGTCGATGAAGTTCGGCCTGTTCTATCTCGCCGAGTACGTCAACATGATCACGGTGTCGGCGTTCGCCACGACGCTGTTCCTCGGCGGCTGGCGGGCACCGTGGCCGCTGTCGACGTTCGCCTGGGCCAACACCGGCTGGGTGCCGCTGGTCTGGTTCGTGGTCAAGACGTTCCTGTTCCTGTTCCTGTACGTGTGGCTGCGCGGCACGCTGCCGAGGCTTCGCTACGACCAGTTCATGCGGCTGGGCTGGAAGTTCCTGGTGCCGATCGCCCTGATCTGGGTCGTCGCCCTGCAGACCGTCCGGGTGCTGATGAGCGAGGGCCTGACCTCGAGCCGGCTGCTGGTCGTGCTCGGCGCGGTCGTGGCGCTGGCCCTGGCGGTCAGCTTCCTGATCCCGGAGCGCCAGGTCCAGCACGGGGCGAAGGTGCACCTGGCCGGTGACTTCCCGGTGCCGCCGCTGGACCTGAGGGTGCCAAGGGCAGCGCGCCGGCCGGCGCTCGCCGGGACCGGCCGGGCCCGCCGTGGCGACCGTGGTGTCGAGACCACCGAGGAAGAGGAACGCGATGGCGTTTGATGCCTTCAAGGGCTTCTGGGTCACCTTCTCGACGATGTTCAAGAGGCCGGTGACCGAGGAGTACCCCGAGGAGTTCCTGCCGACGGCGCCGCGGTGGCACGGCCGGCACCAGCTCAACCGGCACCCCGACGGGCTGGAGAAGTGCATCGGCTGCGAGCTGTGCGCCTGGGCCTGCCCCGCCGACGCTATCTACGTCGAGGGCGGCGACAACACCGAGGACCAGCGGTACTCGCCCGGCGAGCGCTACGGCCGGATCTACCAGATCAACTACCTGCGCTGCATCGGCTGCGGGATGTGCGTCGAGGCGTGCCCGACCAGGGCGCTGACGATGATCCACGACTACGAGCTGGCCGACGACAATCGGCAGGACCTCATCTACACCAAGGAGGACCTGCTGGCCCCGTTGCTGGCCGGCATGGAGCAGCCGCCGCACCCGATGCGGCTCGGCGAGACCGAGCAGGACTACTACAACCTGGCTCCGGCGCAGGCCCGCGACGGCCAGGTGCCGGACGCGGTCGGCAGGGAGGTGAAGTGAGCGCTCTGCTCTCGGTGGCGGACCTGATGGCCGACTTCCTGGCCCAGCCGCCACAGCCGCCGCAGCCAGAGCCACCACTGCCGCAGGTGCCGCCGGCGGACGTGGTCAGCACCGGGGAGGCCGTCGCCTTCTGGGTTCTCGGCCCGCTCGCCCTCGCGGGCGGCCTTGGCATGGTGTTCGCCCGAAACGCGGTGCACTCGGCGCTGTGGCTGGTGCTGACCATGCTCAGCCTCGGCGTGCTCTACATGGTCCAGCAGGCGCCGTTCCTGGGCGTCGTGCAGATCATCGTCTACACCGGCGCGATCATGATGCTGTTCCTGTTCGTGCTGATGCTGGTCGGGCGCGAGGCATCGGACTCGGTCGTCGAGGTGCTGCGTTGGCAGCGGCTCTCCGCCGGGGTGGTCGGCGTCGTGTTCGCCGGCCTCGTGGTCTCGGCCCTGGCCGGCGCGCTGACCACGGTCGACCCGCTCGGCCTTGCCGCGGTCAACTCGACCGGCGGCGGCAACGTCGCCCAGCTCGGGCGGCTGCTGTTCACCGACTTCCTGTTCCCGTTCGAGCTGACCTCGGCGCTGCTGATCACCGCGGCGCTGGGCGGCATGGTGCTCGGCTACACCGACCGGCGCGAGCTGCGGCGCAGCCAGCGCGAGCTGGTCGAGGCGCGGTTCCGGGGCGACCACGACCGGCCCTCGCCGCTGCCGGGACCGGGCGTGTTCGCCACCGCCAACTCGGTCGCCACGCCGGCCCTGCTGCCGGACGGCTCGGTCGCGCCGGAGTCGCTCTCGGAGATCATCGCGCCCCGGGAGCGCGCGTCGCTGGAGCGCGACGAGGCGTCGGTCGCCGGCGCCCTGCCCGGCCCGGACGCGCACGCGCTGGTGCCCCCGCTCCGGGTGACTGAGAACCCTCACACCGACCGCGACCGCACCGACAAGGGGGAGCTGTGACTCCCAGCTACTACCTGCTGCTGTCGGCCCTGCTGTTCACCATCGGCGCGGCCGGCGTCCTGGTCCGGCGCAACGCGATCGTCGTGTTCATGTGCATCGAGCTCATGCTCAACGCGGTCAACCTGTCGCTGGTGACGTTCTCCCGGATCAACGGTGGGCTGGACGGCCAGCTGATGGCGTTCTTCGTGATGGTCGTGGCGGCCGCCGAGGTCGTGGTCGGGTTGGCCATCATCATGTCGATCTTCAAGACGCGCCGCTCGGCCTCGGTCGACGACGCCAACCTGCTCAAGTACTAGGAGAGCCAGGTGACGACCGCACTCCAGGAGCTCGCCGAGGTGCAGGCGGCGAGCGGCATCGCGCGCTACGCCTGGCTGCTCATCGCCCTGCCGGCGTTCGGGGCGTTGGTCCTGCTGGTCGGGGGGCGGCGCACGAATGCGTGGGGGCACCTGCTCGGCTGCCTGACCGTGCTCGCCGGGTTCGTCTACGGCCTGCTGCTGTTCATCGAGACCGCGGGCCGCCCGGCCGCGGAGCGGACCAGCGAGCTGCGCCTGTTCTCGTGGATCCCGGTCAATGCGCTGCAGGTCGACTTCGGGCTGCGTCTTGACCCGCTTTCGCTGGTGTTCGTGCTGCTGATCACCGGAGTCGGCGGCCTGATCCACGTCTACGCGGTCGGCTACATGTCCCACGACCCGGACCGGCGCAAGTTCTTCGGCTACTTCAACCTGTTCATCACGGCGATGCTGATCCTGGTGCTCGGCGACAACTTCGTGTCGCTGTACCTGGGCTGGGAGGGCGTCGGTCTCGCCTCGTATCTGCTGATCGCGTTCTGGCAGCACCGGCCGGCGGCGGCGACCGCCGCGAAGAAGGCGTTCATCATGAACCGGATCGGCGACGTCGGGCTGGCGTTGGCGATCTTCATTCTGTGGCGGCAGCTCGGCACCGTGCAGTACGACGAGGTGTTCGCTCGCGTCGGCGAGCTGTCCACGCCGACGCTGGTCACGCTCACGTTGTTGCTGCTGCTCGGCGCGTGCGGCAAGTCCGGCCAGTTCCCGCTGCAGTCCTGGTTGCCCGACGCCATGGAGGGCCCGACCCCGGTGTCGGCGCTGATCCACGCCGCGACCATGGTCACCGCCGGGGTGTACCTGGTCGCCCGCTGCGCGCCGATCTACAACCTGACGCCGGACGGCCGGCTGGCGGTGATGGCGGTCGGCGGCATCACGCTGATGATCGGGGCGATCATCGGCTGCGCCTACGACGACTTCAAGAAGGTGCTCGCCTACTCGACCGTGAGCCAGATCGGCTACATGATGCTGGCGGTCGGCATGGGCCCGTTCGGCTACGCGCTGGGCATCGCCCACCTGCTGACCCACGGCTTCTTCAAGGCCGGGCTGTTCCTCGGCGCCGGCTCGGTCATGCACGGCATGAACGACGAGGGCAACATCCGCCGGATGGGCGGCCTGTGGCGGCACATGCCGGTCACGTTCGTCACGTTCGGGCTGGCCTGGCTCGCCATCATCGGCTTCCCGTTCCTGTCCGGCTACTACTCCAAGGACGCCATCATCGAGGCGGCCTGGGGCCTGGAGGCCTGGCAGGGTTGGGTGTTCGGCGGCGCCGCCGTGCTCGGCGCGGGCCTGACCGCGTTCTACATGACCCGGCTGATGATCCTGGTCTTCTTCGGCGAGGAGCGCTGGCGCGAGCTGCGCACGGATGACGGCACGGCCGGCGGCAAGCCGTACCACCCGCACGAGTCGCCCCTGGTGATGACCGTGCCGATGATCCTGCTCGCGTTCGGCTCCGTCGGCGCCGGCTACTTCTTCCAGAACTCCGAACGCCTCGTCGGCTGGCTCGAGCCGACCCTGGGCGGCCTGCAGGAGGCCGAGCACACGGCCTTGCCGCACGAGTACCTGCCGTGGCTGACGCTCGCCGTGATCGCGCTCGGCGCCCTGCTGGCGTACCTGCTCGTCGGGCGCCGCCGGCAGCCGGTCACCCGGCCCGAGCCCGTCACGCTGCCGGTCCGGGCGGCGCGCAGGGAGCTGTACGCCAACGCGATCAACGAGGCGCTGTTCGAGCGGCCCGGCATCTGGCTCACCCGGCTCGCCGTGTTCGCCGACAACAAGGGCATCGACGGGATCGTCAACGGCACCGCGGCGCTGCTGGGCGGCACGTCGGGGCGCCTGCGACGCCTGCAGACCGGTTTCGTCCGCTCCTACGCGCTCGGGATGCTCGGCGGCTCGGTGCTGGTCATCGCGGCCCTGCTGGTTGTGAGGTACTCGTGAACTCGGCTTACCTGCCGCTGCTGCTGGCCGTGCCGCTGGTCGGCTCGGTGCTCGTCGCGCTGCTGCGGCGCAATGAGCGCGCCGCCAGGGTCACCGCGATGCTCTTCGCCCTGGCCGAGCTCGTGCTGGCCGCCGCCACCTGGCTGGCGTACTCGACCACGAGCACCGAACGCCTGCAGCTGACCGTGTCCACCGAGTGGATCGCCAGCTTCGGGGTGCGGTTCTCGCTCGGCGTCGACGGCATCGCGCTGGTGATGATCGCGCTGATCGCGCTGCTGGTGCCGATCGTGATCGGTGCCTCCTGGGAGGACCGGCTGCCGGAGGGCCGCACCCTGGCCGGCTTCTTCTCGCTGGTGCTGGTGCTGGAGACGCTCATGGTCGGGGTGTTCGCGGCCACCGACGTTTTCCTGTTCTACGTGTTCTTCGAGGCGATGCTGGTGCCGATGTACTT
>DASSUA010000456.1:0-7896 GCA_035707525.1 Pseudonocardiaceae bacterium | reverse complement strand
AGGGCCAGCGGCTCGCACTCGCACTCGCCGTGACGCTGGCCGCGGCGCCGCCGGTGCTGCTGCTCGACGAGCCCACCCGCGGGCTCGACTACCCGGCCAAGGCGGCCCTCGCCGACCGGCTGCGCGTGCTGGCCGCCGGCGGCACGGCGGTGCTACTGGCCACCCACGACGTCGAGTTCGTCGCCGAGTACGCGGACCGGGTGGTGCTGCTGGCCGGCGGCGAGGTCATCGCCGACGGGCCGGTCGCCGACGTCGTGACGTCCTCCCCGGTGTTCGCCCCACAGGTGGCCAAGGTGCTCGCGCCGCAACGCTGGCTGACCGTCGAGCAGGTCCGTCTCGCCCTGGCCAGCGTGCCGGAACAGCACCCATGGGACGCCGCGCCGTGACCTCGGTCCGGATCGGGCCGCGTTCGGCCATTGCGCTGGTAGTCGCCTCGCTCATCGGCGTCGCCGCGTTCTGCTGGCCGCTGCTGGTCAGCTCGGACGCGGCGATCGCCCACGGCCGCGACGCGCCCTGGCTGTTCGCGCTGCTGCTGCCGCTCGTGCTCGCGGTCGTGCTGGCCGAGCTGTCGGAGGGCGGACTGGACAGCAAGGCGATCGCGCTGCTCGGGGTGCTGTCGGCGATCGGCGCCGTGGTGCGCCCGCTCGGCGCCGGCACCGCCGGCGTGGAGACGGTGTTCTTCCTGATCGTGCTCGGCGGGCGGGTGTTCGGGCCGGGCTTCGGGTTCGTGCTGGGCAGCACGACGCTGTTCGCCTCCGCGCTGCTGACCGCCGGGGTCGGGCCGTGGCTGCCGTTCCAGATGCTCGGCAGCGCCTGGGTCGGGCTCGGCGCGGGCCTGCTGCCGCGGGTGCGCGGCTGGCGCGAACTGGCGATGCTGGCCGGCTACGGCGCCGTAGCCGGCCTCGCCTATGGCGTGCTGCTCAACCTGTCGTTCTGGCCGTTCGCGCTCAGCGTCGGCACGAGCGTGTCGTTCGTGCCGGGCGACGCCGTGACCGAGAACCTGCGCAGGCTGCTCGCGTTCAGCATCGTGACGTCACTGGCGTGGGATATCGGGCGGGCCATCACGACCGCGCTGCTGATCCTGGTGACCGGGCCGGTGCTGTTACGAACCCTTCGCCGAGCGGCCCGCCGGGCTGCCTTCCTCGGTTCCTGACTCGGCCTGCGCCGGCCGGGCCGGCTCGCCGTTCGAGTCCGGCTCGGCCTGAGCCTGCGACTCAGTCTCAGGCTGCGCTGCGGTCTGAGACTGCACTGCGGTCTCAGGCTGCGCTGCGGTGTCAGGCTGTGGCTCGGGCCGAGGCTGCGGTTCGGTCTCGGCGGCCGGGCTGGCCGGCGACGCCACCCGCCCCTCCTCGCCGGCGTTCGCACGCTCGACATCAGCCCGTTCGACTTCAGTCTGTTCGACAGCCGTCCGTTCGACGACGGGCTGCTCGGCACCGGCCTGTTCGGCACCGGCTCGCCCGGAGTCGGCGTGCTCCGCGCCGGCCCGCTCGGCTTCGGTCCGCTGCGCGTCGGCTCGATCGCCGGCCTCCGCCCCGGCCTCCGCTCCGGCGCCAGCTGCCCCGGCGGCGGCAACCTCGGGTTCGGCCGCGGCCTGCGGCGGCAGCGTCTCCCGGCCTCGCGGCGCGAGCAGCATGTACGTGACCGCGCCGGCGAACACCACGACCGAGGTGATCACGTTGATCCGCGTGCCGAACACCTCGGTCGCGGGGTCGACCCGAAGCAGCTCGATCCAGAACCGGCCGGCGGTGTAACCCGCCACGTACAGCGCGAACGCCCGCCCATGCCCGAGGCGGAACCGCCGGTCGGCCCACACGACGAGCGCCGCGACGCCGAGGTTCCACAACAGCTCGTAGAGGAACGTCGGGTGCACGATGGCGATCGGGGTGTTGTCGATCGCCACCCCGGTCAGCGAGTCCCGCGCCCCGGTGTCGGGGTTGATCCGCTCGTAGATCTCCAGGCCCCACGGCAACGACGTTGCCGTGCCGTACAGCTCCTGGTTGAACCAGTTCCCGAGCCGGCCGATCGCCTGCCCGACCACGATGCCCGGCGCCGCGGCATCGGCCAGGAACGGCAGCGGCACCCCGCGGCGCCGGCAGCCGATCCACGCCCCGACCCCGCCGAGGGCGATCGCGCCCCAGATGCCGAGCCCGCCCTGCCAGATCTTGAGCGCGTCGACCGGGTTGGCGCCCTCGCCGAAGTACTTCGACCAGTCGGTCAGCACGTGGTAGAGCCGCCCGCCGATGAGGCCGAACGGCACGGCGATCACCGCGATGTCGACGACGGTTCCTGGGCGGCCGCCCCTGGCGACGAAGCGCCGCTCAGCCCACCAGATCGCCACGACGATGCCGAGGATGATGCACAGGGCGTACGCCCTGATCGGCACCGAACCTAGGTACCAGACGCCACGGTCCGGACTGGGGATGGAGGCCAGCAGGGTGACGGTCAGATCCGAGCTCACGGCGCACACCGTAGCGACTCGTGGGCAGCGCCCGGTGACCAGGTGGTGACCCCGGCGGTCAGGCGGGCTGTGGCACGGGAGGCGGGACCGGCGGTCAGGCGGGCTGCGGCGCGGCCGCGCCGCGGACGCCGGCGGCGAGCTCGGCCGCCAGCGCGCGCAGCGCGGGCTCGCCCGCGTCGAGGGCGGTGACGAACGCCGAGCCGACGATCACCGCGTCGGCGAAGGCGGCGACCTCGGCCGCCTGGGGGCCGGAGCGCACGCCGAGACCGACCCCGACCGGCACGTCCACGCCGGTCGCACGCACCCGGCGGACCAGGTCCGGGGCGGCGCTGCTGACAGTGGCGCGGGCGCCGGTGACGCCCATCGTCGACGCGGCGTAGACGAAGCCCCGGCCGGCGGCCGCGGTCGCCTGCAGCCGGGCCGGCGTCGACGACGGGGCGACCAGGAAGATCCGGTCGAGGTCGTGGGCGGAGGCGGCGGCCAGCCAGTCCCCCGCCTCGTCCGGGATGAGATCCGGGGTGATGACGCCGAGCCCGCCGGCGGCGGCGACGTCGCGCGCGAACGCGCGGACCCCGTGCCGGAACACCGGGTTGTAGTAGGTCATCAATACGGCCGCCTCGCCGGCGTTGGCTATGGCCTCCAGCACGCCGAACACGTCGCGCAGCCGCGCGCCGCCGCGCAGAGCCGCCTCTGCGCCGGCCTGGATGACCGGCCCGTCCATGACCGGGTCGGAGTACGGGACGCCGATCTCGACCAGGTCGCAGCCGGCCTCGAGCAGCGCGAGGAACGCCGGCACCGACTCCTTGACCGACGGGTAGCAGGCCGGCAGGTAGCCGACGAGCGCGGCGCGGTTCTCGGCGCGGCAGCGCTCGAAGATCGGCGCGAGCCGGCTCATCCGGCACCGTCCAGCAGGCCGAACCAGCGTCCGGCGGTGTCCACGTCCTTGTCGCCACGGCCGGACAGGTTGATCAGTACCAGGCCGCCGGGGCCAAGCTCGCGGCCGAGCTCGAGCGCGCCGGCCACGGCGTGCGCGGACTCGATTGCCGGGATGATCCCCTCGGTGCGCGAGAGCAACGAGAACGCCTCCATCGCCTGGGCATCGGTGACCGGGAAGTACTCCGCGCGGCCGATGTCCTTCAGGTGCGAATGCTCCGGCCCGACCCCGGGATAGTCCAGTCCGGCCGAGATCGAGTGCGCCTCGATCGTCTGCCCGTCCTCGTCCTGCAGCAGGTAGGACAGCGCGCCGTGCAGCGCTCCCGGCGAGCCGGCGGACAGCGGCGCGGCGTGCCGCCCGGTCTCGATGCCGTCACCGGCCGCCTCGAAGCCGCACAGCCGCACGTCCGGGTCGTCGATGAAGCCGTGGAAGATCCCGATCGCGTTCGAGCCGCCGCCGACGCAGGCGGCGACGGCGTCCGGCAGCCGCCCGGTTCGCTCCAGCACCTGGACCCGGGCCTCCAGCCCGACGACGCGCTGGAAGTCGCGCACGATCAGCGGGAACGGATGCGGCCCCGCGACGGAGCCGAGCAGGTAGTGCGTGTCGCCGACGTTGGTCACCCAGTCGCGCAGCGCCTCGTTGATGGCGTCCTTGAGGGTGCGCGAACCGCTGCGCACCGGGATGACCTCGGCGCCGAGCAGCCGCATCCTGGCGACGTTGAGCGCCTGCCGCCGGGTGTCCACCTCTCCCATGTAGACCACGCAGTCGAGGCCGAGCAGCGCGCACGCGGTCGCGGTCGCCACCCCGTGCTGGCCGGCGCCGGTCTCGGCGATGACCCGCCGCTTGCCCATCCGCTTGGTCAGCAACGCCTGGCCGAGCACATTGTTGATCTTGTGGGACCCGGTGTGGTTGAGGTCCTCGCGCTTGATCAGCAGCCTTGCGCCGCCGGCGTGCTCGGCGAGCCTGGCCGCATCGGTGACCGGCGAGGGACGCCCCGCGTAGTCGCGCTGCAGCCGGTCCAGCTCGGCGAGGAAGTCCGAGTCGACGCGGGCCTTCTCGTAGTGGGCCGCGAGCTCGTCGAGCGCCGCGACCAGCGCCTCGGGCACGAACCGCCCGCCGTACGGCCCGAAGTGACCGCCCGCGTCCGGCTCGTGGCTGCTGTGGTGGGCGATACCGTCGGCGGCTGTGGGCAGGCGGGTCATCGGGTCGGCTTGGGGCAGGCCGGGTGCGACCCCGCCGTCACCAGCTCCGCGACCATGCTGCGCGGGTTGCCGCTCGTGACAAGGCCCTCGCCGACGAGCACGGCGTCCGCGCCCGCGCTGGCGTAGGCCAGCAGGTCGCCGGTGCCGCGGATGCCGGACTCCGCGACCCGCAGCACGTCGTTGGGCAGGCCGGGACCGATCCGGCTGAACACGTCCCGGTCGACCTCGAGCGTGTGCAGGTCCCGCGCGTTCACCCCGACGAGGGTGGCGCCGGCCTCGAGGGCGCGGTCGGCCTCCTCCTCGTTGTGCACCTCGACCAGGGCGGTCATGCCGAGCGTCTCGACCCGGTCCAGCAGCGCCTCGAGCGCCGGCTGCTCGAGCGCGGCGACGATCAGCAGCACGACGTCGGCGCCGTGCGCCCGCGCCTCGTGCACCTGGTAGGGGCTGACCACGAAGTCCTTGCGCAGCACCGGGATGTCGACGGCGGCGCGCACCGCGTCCAGGTCGGCCAGCGAGCCACCGAACCGCTGCCGCTCGGTGAGCACGCTGATCATGCGGGCACCGCCCGCCGCATACTCGCTGGCGAGCCAGCCGGGGTCGTCGATCGGGGCCAGCTCGCCCTTGGACGGGCTGGCGCGCTTGACCTCCGCGATGACCGCTATACCGGGCTCGCGCAGAGCCGCCATCGCGTCGCGTGGCGGCCTGGCCTTCGCCGCCCGCTCCTTGAGGGCGTCGAATGGCAGCTGTCGCTCGCGTTCGGCGAGGTCGGCACGCACCCCGTCAAGGATGGACTCCAGGACGCTCAAGCCGTACCCCTTCCGCACCGCCGGAGGTCGCGATCGATGCTAACCCCGACCCCGGATCGCTTCTGGCCCGGGGCCATGGAACAGGCAGACGATCTTTGGTTCCGGTCAGTGATCGGTCGGATCCCGGCCGGCATCGAGCGCGTCCCAGAGCGCGCGGTCGCCGGCGGGCCGCTGCGCCGGACCGGGCTGCTGCGCATGTCGCTGGTAGCGCGAACCCATCCGCGGCATCCGATGGCCCCTCATCAGGACCAGTGCCCCGGCGGCGGCCAGCAGCACCCCGGCCAGCGCCGTGAGCCCGACCGCCGTAACGGCCTGCGGCCACCACCGGTCGATCTCGCCGGCCCACCGCCCGGAGCCGACGTCGCCGGCGCCCCTTGGCCGGGGCTGGGCCAGCCCGGACCAGGCGACGGCGAGCGCGGCGGCCCCACCGGCGAGGACGAGTGCGCCGGTCACCCGGCGCAGCCAGCCACCGGTCGCCAGCACCGCCGCGACCGCGGCGAGTGCCGCCACCGCGAGCCCGACGAGGGCCGGCTCGGCCTGCGCACCCCGCTGCTCGCGCACCACGACGCCGCCGGCCGCCGGCTCGACCCGCCAGGCCCAGACCAGCAGCGACGCCGCCCACAGCGCGGCCGCCCCGGCGCCGAGCATCACGACCGTGAGCACCAGAGCGCGGCGACGGTCAACCATCGTGGGCGACGAACAGCGTCTGCGCCGTCGCGACGGCGTTCAGCACGGCCTTGGCCTTGTTGAGGCATTCGGTGTCCTCGGCCTGCGGCACGGAGTCGGCCACGATGCCGGCACCGGCCTGCACGTAGGCGACCCCGTCGCGGATGAGCGCGGTCCTGATCGCGATCGCGGTGTCGGCGTCACCGGCGAAGTCCAGGTAGCCGACGACGCCACCGTAGAGCCCGCGCCTGGTCGGCTCGAGTTCCTCGATCAGCTCCATCGCCCGCGGCTTGGGCGCGCCGGACAGCGTCCCGGCCGGGAAGCACGCGGCGACCGCGTCGAAGGCCGTCCGGTCCTGCGCCAGCTCCCCGCGGACGGTCGAGACGATGTGCATCACGTGGCTGTAGCGCTCGATCCTGAAGAAGTCCACGACATGAACGGTGCCGGGCGAGCACACCCGCCCGAGGTCGTTTCGGCCGAGGTCGACGAGCATGAGGTGCTCGGCGCGCTCCTTCTCGTCGGCGAGCAGGTCCTTCTCCAGCAGCGCGTCGTCCTCCTCGGAGACCCCGCGCCACCTGGTGCCCGCGATCGGGTGCGTGGTGGCCCACCCGTCCCTGACCGTCACCAGCGACTCCGGTGACGAGCCCACGATGTCGAACCCGTCCAGCCGCAGCAGGTACATGTACGGGCTCGGGTTCGACGTCCGCAGCACCCGGTAGACGTCCAGCGCGTCGGCGTCGGTGTCGATCTCGAAGCGCTGCGACAACACCACCTGGAACGCCTCGCCGGCCCTGATCTCCTCCTTGGCCTTCAGGACGGCCGCGCAGAACTCAGCGGAGTCGCGGCGGCGGGTGAACTGCGGTTGCGGCCTGGCGAACACCGACACGGTCGCCGGGGCCGGCCGGCACAGCGCAGCGGTCATCTCGAGCAGCCGCTCCACTGCGTTGTGGTAGGCGAGGTCGACCCGCTCGTCGGTGTCGTCCCAGTTGACGGCGTTTGCGATCAGCGTGACCGTGCCTTCGTGGTGATCCAGCGCGGCCAGGTCGGTGGCCAGCAGCATGATCAGCTCGGGCAGCCGCAGGTCGTCGGTCGCCAGCTCGGGCAACCGCTCGAGCCGCCGCACCGCGTCGTAGCCCAGGTACCCGACCATCCCACCGGTCAGCGGCGGCAGGTCCGGCAGCGGGTCGGTGCGCAACGCCTGCAGCGTCTCGCGCAGCGCGTCGAGCGGGCTGCCCTGGTAGTTGCCGTCGACGCCGGGCAGCCCGACCGGTGGCGTCCCGGTCCAGGTGACCCGCCCGCCGGTCTCGGTCAGCGCCGCCGCGCTGCGCGCGCCAACGAACGACCAGCGCGACCATGAGCGGCCGTTCTCCGCCGACTCCAGCAGGAAGGTGCCCGGCCGGTCCTCGGCGAGCTTGCGGTACACCCCGAGCGGGGTCTCTCCATCGGCGAGCAGCCGCCTGGTCACCGGGATCACCCGCCGCTGCCTGGCCAGCTCGCGGAACTCGTCACGACCGGGGGTGATCTCGCCGAGACCGGCGCCGGTCGTGAATGCGGTACTGGACACCTGACTGATTGTGCCGGCCGTTGACCATGTCCGGGCACCCGCCTATGTTTCAACGCTCAGCCGATCGGGGCAGGGTCAAGACGAAGGCACGTCAAATCAAAGGCAACGGGCAGTCACGGGCAGGGGGCAGCGTGCCGGGGCAGCGACGGCGAGGCCGGCGGCCGGCCGGCGCCGACACCAAGCGGGCACTGCTCGACGCCGCCAGGCAGGAGTTCGTCGAGCGCGGCTACGACGGCGCCACCGTGCGGCTCATCGCGGCCAAGGCC
>DASSUA010000455.1:0-3743 GCA_035707525.1 Pseudonocardiaceae bacterium | reverse complement strand
GTCGCAGCGCACCGGGTTCGTCGTCGACGTCGTGGGCGAGCTCGTGGTCGTCGCGCCGGCCTGGGTGTCGTTGCCCGTCCCGCAGGCGGCCACCGCCAGCGCCAGCCCAACGAGGAGGCCGACGGCGATCAGGATGGACTGGAACCGAGCCGGCCTGTCCGGAATGTCAGTTCGCACAGCGGCCACACTCCCCTGCATCCCGCGCCTCGCACCTCACCCCTAGCGAAGGGTATTGGCCCGCCGAGCCCCGGTCCGCGGCGCGCCCGCCGGCGAGCCGTAGTCCGTCAGGCCGAGGTCACATGGGTTCATGGCGAACTCATGTTTGATCTGCTCGCCGGCCTCAGCGGACAGGATTAACCTCGTTACGCGGTGTGACCAGAGTCGCCCAGCATGGAGCGCTCGAGGAGTTGCTCGCGCCGAACTGTGACGTGTCGCTTCGACCCCGGCCACGCGCCGGTGAGGCCCCGGGAGTTGACGGATGTCCAGCACGTTGACCGAGGTGGTTCGGGCCGGCGGGGATGCCGGCGCGATCTTGGACTGTCCGCTGCCGGAAACGTACCGGGCGGCGTTCATCCGCCGGGAGGACGAGAACATCTTCGCCGCCGGCGACACGGACCGTGACGTGCGGACGTCGCTGCACGTGGGTGACGTGCCGCTGCCCCCGATCGCGCCGGACGAGGTGCTGGTCGCGGTGATGGCGAGCGCCGTCAACTACAACACGGTCTGGTCGGCGATGTTCCTGCCGATCTCCACGTTCCGGTTCCTCGACCAGTTTGCCCGGCAGGGTTCCTGGGCCAGGCGGCACCGCCAGCCCTTCCACGTGCTGGGCTCGGACGCGGCCGGCGTCGTGGTGCGGGTCGGCGAGGCGGTCCGGCACTGGTCGGTGGGCGACCGGGTGGTGGTCGCGCCGCCGTACATCGACGAACAGGACCCGATCGCGCAGAGCGACGGCATGATGGCCGGCGACCTGCGCGCGTGGGGCTTCGAGACCAATTTCGGCGCGTTCGGCCATTTCGCGGTCGCCAGGGCGACCCAGCTCATCGCCAAGCCCAGGCACCTGTCCTGGGAGGAGGCGGCATGCAACACGCTCTGCCTCGGCACGGCGTACCGCATGTTGATCAGCCCGCACGGGGCGCGGATCAAGCTCGGCGACATCGTGCTGATCTGGGGCGCCGCGGGCGGCCTCGGCGGTTACGCGGTGCAACTGGTCCGCCAGGCCGGCGGCATCGCGGTCGGTGTGATCAGCTCGCCGGACAAGGCCGACCTGGTGGAACGCCTCGGCTGCCAGGTCGTGCTGGACCGCCATGAGCTCGGTCTCGACGACGGCAACGGGTCGGACCCCGAGCTGTGGCGCCGCCTCGGCTCGGCGGTCCGCAAGAAGGTGGGCGAGGACCCCCACGTCGTGTTCGAGCATGTCGGGCGGGCGACGTTCGGCGCCTCGCTGTTCGTCGTGCGGCGCGGCGGCGTGGTGGTGACCTGCGGGTCGAGCAGCGGGTACGAGCACGTGTACGACAACCGCCACCTGTGGATGCGGATCAAGCGCGTCATCGGCAGCCACGGCGCCAACGCGCAGGAGTCCGTCGAGGCCAACCGCCTGCTCAACCTCGGCCTGGTGGTGCCGACGCTGTCGCGGGTGTTCGACCTGGAGGACGTCGCCGAGGCGACCAGGTGCGTGCAGACCAACCAGCACACCGGCAAGATCGGCGTGCTGGGCCTCGCCGGACGGGAGGGACTCGGCATCGAGGACCCGATCCTGCGCGAGCAGATCGGCGAGGACCGTCTTCGGCTGTTCCGCGACCACGTCACGAACGCCGTGCCCGGGTCGACACCGTGAACGACACCGTGAACGACGTGAACGACACCGTGCACGGCCGGTTCGAGCAGTGGGCCGCCCGGACACCCGAGGCCGTCGCCATCGAGTCGGACGGCCGCTCGTACACCTACGCGGAGCTGGACGCCTGGGCGAACGGCGTCGCGGCCGAGCTGGCCGCGGGCGGCGTCGGCGTGGGCGACCGGGTCGGCCTGTGCAGGCAGCGCTCACCGGCGATGGTGGCCTCGCTGCTCGGGATTCTGAAGGCCGGCGCGGCCTACGTGCCGGTCGACCCCGCGGATCCCGGCCCGCGCCTGGACATGGTGCTCGCCGATGCCGAGGTCTCGACCGTGCTTGCCGACGAGCACACCCCCGAAACCGTGCCCGAAGCCGTGCCCGAAGCCGGCGCGCCGGCCGCGCCGGCTCTGGTGGACGGCGCCTCGGCCGCCTACCTGATGTACACCTCGGGCTCGACCGGGCGACCCAAGGCGGTCGTGGTCGAGCACCACAGCGTGGTCAACCTCGCCGCGGCGCCCTCCTACGTCGGCATCGGGCCGCGGGACCGGCTGCTGCACCTGGCGCCGATCGCGTTCGACGCGTCGGTCTTCGAGCTCTGGGGTGCGCTGCTCAACGGCGCGCGGGTGGTGCTCACACCACCCGGGCCGTTGCTGTCGGAGACCCTCGAGGAGCTGGTGACGCGGGCCCGCATCACAGTGCTGTGGCTGCCGACAGCGCTGTTCCACCGGCAGGTCGACGAGCGGCCGGGGGTGTTTCGCCGGGTGGGCACCGTGATCACCGGCGGCGAGGTGCTCTCGGTCAGCCACGCGCGCCGGATGACCGAGGCCGCGCCGGAGTGCGTGCTGCTCAACGCCTACGGACCGACCGAGGCGACCACGTTCACCGCCGTACACCGCGTGACACCGGCCGACCTCGACGGCGGACCCGTCCCGATCGGCCGGCCGATCCGCAACGTGCGGGTGCACCTGCTGGATGCCGGCGGATTGCCGGTCGCCGGGGGCGAGGTCGGTGAGCTGTGCATCGGCGGAGCCGGGGTGGGCCGCGAGTACTGGCGGCGGCCCGACCTGACCGCGCGCTCGTTCGTCTCGTACCCGCACGTGGCCGGCGGCGCCGTGCTGTACCGCAGCGGTGACCTCGGCCGGCGCCGCGCCGACGGCACCCTGGAGTTCCACGGCCGGCTGGACGGGCAGTTCAAGGTCCGCGGGCACCGGGTCGAGCCGGGCGAGGTCGAGAACGCGCTGACCGGGCATCCACAGGTACGGCGGGCCGCCGTCGCGCCGCGGACCAACCACCACGGCGACACCCGGCTGGTCGCCTACGTGGTGCCGGCGAACGGCGAGCCGCTGGACCGCCGCCGGTTGCGCGCGCACCTGCGCGCTCTGCTGCCGGGCTACATGGTGCCGGCCGTGTTCGTCGAGCTGCCGCAGCTACCGGTGACGCCCAACGGGAAGACCGACCGAAGCGCCCTGCCGACTCCGGACTGGACCAGGAAGGACACCTATGTCTGAGCCGCTGGATGGGACGCCGAAAGACCTACCGGCGACCGTGCTGAGGCTGTGGCGGGAGGCGCTCGGCGTGCACGACGCGGGGCCCGACGACGACTTCTTCGAGCTGGGCGGCGACTCGCTGGTCGCCACGCGCCTGGTGGCGTTGCTGCGGATGGAGCTCGGCCTCGCGGTGCCGCTGCTCGCAGTCTTCGACAACCCGACGGCGGCCGAGCTCACCCTGGAGCTGGAGCAGGCCGCCGCGGGCGCCGCCAGATGACCCAGCAGGCCGACCAGCCGGCCTACAGCGGGCGCAACGTGCGGCTGTGGGTCGCCGGTACCGGCATCTCGATCTGCGGCGACGCGGCGCTCTCGCTCGCGCTCGCGGTCTGGGTGAAGGACCTGACCGGCTCCAACGGCCTGGCCGGCCT
>DASSUA010000454.1:0-3498 GCA_035707525.1 Pseudonocardiaceae bacterium | reverse complement strand
AGGCCAGTCGGGGTGCATCGTGCAGTCGCTGTCACAGCCGCATTCCCGCCGGTCCGGATCGTCAGGGAGCCGGCATCCGCACCCGGCCGAGCACGGCGTCGGGTACAGGTGGGCCTGCAGGTCGACGTGGCCGAGCAGCGGCTCGCAGGACAGCCACCGCACGGCGGCCGGCGTGTTCAGCAGCGCGGGTATGCGTTCGTCGGCCCGCTTCTGGTCTTCGACACTCGTGCCGAGCCACACGTTCGGCAGGGGCCACGGCGCCGCGTACAGGATGCGCGTTGTGACCTCGTTGTCGAGCAGCTCCAGGAGGTTCTGCGGGTTGTCCTGGATGATCCGGGCCATGCGCTGGGGTCGCTTGGTGAGCACCTGGTAGGTGTGCTGCGGGGTCGCCGCCATGACCGCCCACACCCGGGCGACGAACTCGCGCGGCACGCGAGCGTGGAACAGGTCCGACATCGAGTTGACGAACACCCGCCGCGGTTTCTGCCAGCGCAGCGGGATCGTCAAGGCGTCCTCGTGCACGGTCAGGCCGAAGCCGGGGCCGGAGGTGCGCGGGTCGCCATCGTGTTGGTACTTGGTCTGGCCCATGGCCTTGAGTCGCTTGGCCATCGCCAGTGCGTAGCAACCGCCGGTGTCGTCACCGTCCCAGCGGGGCAGCCCGCACCCCGGTGAAACCTTGTCGCAGCCGGTGGTCGGATTCCACACCACCCCCGGCGTGCCGTCGTCTCCGCGTGTCCACTCGATGCGGGTTGTGCTCACCGGCCACCGTCCTCGTGGGCCTTGTCGGCGGCGGCCAGCTGGGCGAGTTCGTAGGCGCTGGGTTCGTGCCCGGTTTTGTTGATCAGCCGGCGGACGTGACGGGTCTCGCGGCCGGTCCAGGGGCCGTGGGCGCGGTAGCCGCGGCCGGCCAACCCGCGCTCGAGGTCGGCCAGGACGAGCGCGATGGCGGCGCGGATGGTGGTCCGGCCGCCGGTGTTGCCCTGGTCGACCAGCCAGTCCTCGGCGTTGGTGTCGTCGTCGAGTTCGACCCCGAGCAATTCGGCTGCGGTTGCCCCGTCGCCCTCGACGACGAACGGGGTGCACAGGGCGTCGGCCAGCAGCTCGGCGGCGAACTCGGCGGTCAGCTCGCCGGCGAGCAGCCGGGCGCAGGCCTGCGCCCGGGCGGTGCCGGCGTCGCGGGCGGCCTTCTCGTCCTCGGCTGGGGTGCTTCCGACGGAAGCACCCCAGCGGTTGAACGCCGGCCGCGTGATCTCGGTCGCGGTGTTCTCGGCGGCGGTGGTGGGTTCGGTGCGATCGGTCGGCGCTGGGATGGTTCGGTGGTAGTAGAGGGCGTCGGCGCCGGCGTTGGTGGTCCAGACGACGGCGACGACGGCGCTGGGGTTGTCGATGTCGGCCAGCGTGGTGCCCCAGGGCATGCGGTGGCGCCAGGCGTCGTGGCCGAACATCGTGTCGTTGTCGACGATCTCGATCCCGCGTTCATTGAGGGTGTCGCGCAGCTTGGCGGCGGCCGCTTGGGCCGTACGGCGGTTGGTGAAGCTGGCGACGACGTCGCCGGCGCGGCGCCAGGTCTCGGTCGTGCACGTTGTCCAGGCCTCGGACAGTTCGTCGTCGGGCAGCTCGAGCAGCGTGAGCGCGTCGGCCACCGAGAGCCGGCCGGTGTGGAGTGTCTCGGCGGCCTGGTCGGGCAGCCGCAGCAGTGACAGGCGTTTGGCGACCTGGCCGTGGGAGACGCCGGTGGCCTTGGCGATGCGGCGCTGGGACCAGCCGGTGTCCCGTAGCCGGCCGAACGCGCGGGCCTCCTCCAGTGGGGTGAGCCCGGCTCGTTGGACGTTTTCGACGATCATCGTCGTGGTGGCGGTCTCGGCGCCGGCCAGGTCGTCGCGCACGATGATCGGCACCGTGGCCAGCTGCGCCAGGCGGGCGGCGGCGAGTCGCCGGTGGCCGGCGATGACCACCCAACGGCCCGCGTCCAGGTTGTCGGTTCGGGTGGGGTTGGAGGCGAGGTAGGCGTCGATCCCGACGACGGTGAGCGGCTGCAGGATGCCCTGCTCGGTCACCGAGGCGGCGAGCTCGTCGACGTCGCCGACGTCGGCGCGGACGTTGTCCGGATGCGCGACGACGTCCTGGACTGGGACCTCGAGCACGGCGGTCATTTGGCACCGCCGGCGCTCGGGGCGCCGAGCCGGCGCTGGAGGCGGTCGATCTCGGCGGCGATGAGGGCGCCGGCTTTGACCAGGTTGCGGATCGGGTCGTGACTGGGCGACCAGCCGATCACCTGCGGCGGGCCGGTCTGCCCGTCGGACCACCATGGCCAGCCGTGGTCCTGGGGCAGGAGATCCGGATGCGGCGCATGGTGGTGCGGGCGGAACCAGGTGCGGCCGAGCAGGGCGTAGCAGCGTGCAGCGTCGAGCAGCTCGCCGCGCCAGTTGTGCCGGTCGTCGTGGTCGGCGCCATAGCCTCCGGCCTCGAGCTGCCGCTGCCGCTCGGCGGCGATCAGGCCGGCGCCGCATTCCGGGCTGGCCGCCACGCGGGCGGCTGCGGTCATCAGGTAGCCGTTGGTGGCCAGCGCGCACACGACGGCCCTGGCGCCCCAGGACCGCAGGCTCTCGGGCTCCTGGTCGTCGGGGTGGGCTTGTGGGTTGTCGATGCCGCGTGGGGTGTAGGTGCCGGGGGCGCTGATCGCCAGCCGGATCAGCTGGACCAGGCGGGCCTGGTCGCGGCGGATGGTGTCGCTGGTGCTTGGTCGCATCAGGCCGGCACCTCCGACAGGTAGGTGATCGGTTTGCCGAGTTTGGTGGCGTACTCGATCTCGCGGCGGGTGGAGTCGCCGAGGTAGCCGTCGAGGTCGAGCACGTGCACCCGGTCGGCGAGGTCGATCTTGCGCAGGTGCAGGGCGTCGAGGCGGGCCTTGAGGGCGTCCGGGTCCTGGCCGAGCTGGCCGGCGGTGGTGAGGTCGCCGTCGGCGGTGGTGTCGCAGCCGATCGACAGGACGATCGCGCCGGCGAGGGTCAGGCGCAGGTTCTCGGCCCGGAAGGTCTCGTGGAAGCGGGTCGAGCCGCAGAGGACGACGATCTCGGGGCGGGGGCCGGCGCCGTAGTCGACCACGATGTCGTGGTAGTGGTGGCAGTCGGTGGACAGGTGGCCGTAGCTCACGGTGTGCACTCCTGGTGCTGGTCGGCGCCGAGCTGGCGCAACTGGTCGAGTAGTTGGGTGGCCTGTTCGGCGGTCAGGCCGGCGGTGGCGCGGTCGGCCCAGGTGTCGGCGAGCTGCAGCAGCGTCGCTGCGGCGATCCGCCGGCGGCGGTGCGTGCGACGTCGGGGCCGTTGGTCGTCGGCGGCCCAGCGGCGGATCGTGTCGGGGTTGACGCCGAGCCGGCGGGCCAGGCCGGTGGCGGTGTGGTCGAACTCCTCGAGCAGGGCGCGCAGGGCCGCTTGGCGTTCGGTGTGGCGCAGGCCGGCGCGTTGCAGGTTCTCGGCGAGCATGAGCGTGATCGCTTCG
>DASSUA010000453.1:0-4897 GCA_035707525.1 Pseudonocardiaceae bacterium | reverse complement strand
ACAGTGCGGTCAGGAGGGTGTCCAGGTCCGTCTTCACAACCTGATCCTGGACACCCCCCGCTCACGTCTCCGGGACGCCACGCCGCACAAGATCCAATAGGAATCAATCATCTAGTCTTCCCCGCCAGCCTCCGTCCCCGCCTGCCGCTTTGTCCCCGGCCTCCAATGCCCCTGCCGAAGTTGATCACGAAGTTGTCGCCCTTCTGAATCGATCCGCAAGGGCGCTAACTCGCGATCAAAACCCCCGCTGCCCGGCAACACCGGCGCCTAGCGCCGCATGCCCGTTCGTGACCGGCAACCGAGCGGCGACGTTGTCGCCCGTTGAGCCGATCCAAATGGCGAGATCAACGTTTGGGATGAACCTGCGACCGGCGCATGATCGGCGAAAGTGTGAAGCCACCGTGTCACGTGAACCGCACGATGACGCCGCGCTCTCGCCGATCACAGCCCTCTGGCCACCTCGCTGCGGTCGGGAGTCAGCCGGACTTGCGGCGGAACTGGCGCCGGCCGCTCATCACCTGGGAGTGCCCGACACCCTTGCCGCCGGACTCGTGGTGCTCGCTGTGCCGGTGCTGCTCCTGCTTCTTGCGCTCCAGTGCCTCCCGGAACAGGCGTCGAGTTTCGTCGTCGCTGCCGTCCGCAGCCTCGGCGGGCTCCGCAGTCTCTTCGGTCATGCCGCACCTCCGCGTGATCGCATCTGACATGATCCCACGTTCGGCGGCGTTCGTCCGGGTCATTTCCACCACTGGACTGCGCTGTGCAATCAGCCGGTCACGATGAGATGGGCTGATTGGCCGCTTGGCCGGCTTCCTACCCGTCGGTAACGTCGAAGGTTCTCGTGATCCGCGTCACTTCCCGGCACCGGTCAAGGAGGTCCGATGCGCCCACGTCTGCTGGCTCTGCTCGCTCTGCTGACCACCATTACGGCCCTCGCGGCGCCCGCCCAGGCGGCCGCGGTCGAAGTTCAGGCCCGAAATCCGATCATCTTCGTGCACGGCTGGAACGGCAGCTCGTCGGGCTGGGCGACGATGATCAGCCGTTTGCAGGCCGACGGCTACAGCGCGGCCGAGCTGTTCGCCTGGAACTACAACACCAGCCAGTCGAACGCGACGACGGCCCAACAGCTCAGCCAGGTCGTCAACAACGTGCTCGCCCAGACCGGGGCCAGCCAGGTGGACCTGGTGAGCCACTCGATGGGCGGGCTGAACACCCGGTGGTACGTGAAATTCGTCGGCGGGTCGACCAAGGTCGACGACTGGGTGAACCTCGGCGGGCCGAACCACGGCACGTCGACCGCCGGGCTGTGTTTCTGGGAGGTCTCCTGCTTCGAGATGCGGGCCGGCTCGTCGTTCCTGACGCAACTGAACTCCGGCGACGAGACACCAGGGATCGTGTCGTACACGACGGTCTGGTCGCCGTGCGACGAGGTGATCAACCCCGATTCCAGCACGTTGCTCTCGGGTGCCACGAACATCCAGACCAGTTGTGTCAGCCACTCGGGGCTACTCACCAACTCCGGCGCCTACGCGGCCGTTCGCGCCGCAGTCGCCTGAGCCCGGGCGCGACGTCCGCCGGCCCGGCTGATCGGCCGAGCGGAGTTACGGCGCACGCCCGATATTACGACTGGGACCGATCTCGGCCGCCTACCCGCCATTGCGCGGCGGCCGGGACCGGTACGGCGGCCGGGACCGGTACCACGCCCGCTGCACGCACGCCGACGGCGCGGGAGGCTCGGCCCCATAGGTGACGACGTAACGGCCGGTCGGCTCAGTTGTCCGGGTGGACGACAAGCCGACCCGCCGTCGAACCGGCGGCGAGCCGGTCGAGGCCGGCCGGGGCCTCGGCCATTGGCAGCCGGTCGGTGACCAGCGGCCGGACCACTCCGGTGCGCACGCCGTCGGCCAGCTCGTCGTGCACGGCCGCGACCAGCTGCGGGGCCTTCCAGGCGTACATCCCCCAGTGCAGCCCGAGCACCCCGTAGTTCTTGATCAGTAGGTGGTTGGTGGCGGCCTGCGCGAAGTTGCCGCTGGTGAACCCGATGATCACGATCCGGCCCTCGAATGCGATGCACTTGGTCGACCTGGTGAAGGCCTCGCCGCCGACCGGGTCGACCACGACGTCCGCTCCGGCGCCCCCGGTGACGTCCTTGACCACCGCGACGAAGTCCTCGGCGTGGCGGTCCACGACGGTGTCGGCACCCAGCGCGCGGGCGACGTCGACCTTCGCCGGCCCGCCGACGACCGCGATGACCCTGGCGCGCGCCGCCTTGGCGAGCTGGATCGCGGCGCTGCCGACGCCACCGGCCGCCGCGTGCACGAGCACGGTCTCGCCGGCGCGCAGCCCGGCCCGGTGGTGCAGCGCGAAATGCGCGGTCGGGTAGTTCATGTGCAGCGCGGCGGCGCCATCGTCGTCGAGCTCGGCCGGTGAGCGGTACGCCCTGGCCGCGTCGAACACGGCGAGTTCGGCGAGGCTGCCGGTGACCGGCATGCCGAGGACCCGATCGCCGACCTCGAACCCGGCGACACCGCCGCCGACGGCGGCGACCTCGCCGGCCGCCTCGACCCCGAGCGTGAACGGCAGCGGTGGTTTGACCTGGTAGAGGCCCCGGCACAGCAGCAGGTCCGGGAAGCACAGCGCCGCGGCGCGCACCCGGACAAGCAGCTGTCCCTCCCCCGGCTCCGGGTCGGGGACCTCGAGCAGCTCCATCGCCTCTGCGGGCTCGCCGTGCCTGGTTACCTGCCATGCCTTCACGCCAGTCACCCTAGATCCAGGCGGGAACCGGCGTGCGGAAACGGGCGTCGGAGCGGCGGCCGTCGAGATCACCGTCACCCTCGGCGGTCCGCTGGCCACCTGGGACCGGCCAGCCCCACGGCCTCACCGGCGGTTCTGCTACTCGCGGCCGCCGGTGGGGTCAACCAGCGAGGCCAGCCGGGGCAGCATCGCCCGAAGCGCCTGCCCGCGATGCGACAGCGCGTCCTTCTCCTGCGGGTCGAGCTGCGCTGAGGTCCGCTCATCGCCGTCGGGTACGAAGATCGGGTCGTAGCCGAACCCGTTGCTGCCGCGCGGCTGCCTGGCCAGGCTCCCCCGCCAGTGCGCGGCGACCACGTGCTCTCGGCCGTCCGGCAACACGAGCGCGGCCACGCAGACGAACGCCGCGCCTCGCCGCGCCTGCGGGACGTCGGCGATCTGGTCGAGCACGAGACGCAGGTTGGCGGCATCGTCGCCGTGCCGGCCGCTCCAGCGGGCGGAGAGCACACCGGGCATGCCGCTGAGCGCGTCGACGGCCAGCCCGGAGTCGTCGGCGAGCGCCGGCAACTGGGCCGCGACGGCCGCCGACCGGGCCTTGAGCAAAGCGTTCTCCTCGAACGTCGCGCCGGTCTCCGGTGGTTCGGTGTAGCCGGGCACATCGTCGAGGCCGAGCACGGCGAGGCCGTCCAGTCCGGCACCGGCCAACATCCGGCGCAGCTCGGCCAGCTTGCCCGGGTTTCGGGTGGCCAGCAGCAGCCGGTTCATCGTGCGGTTCCCGGCAGCGTGCCCGGGTACGGCGCGGCGAGCGCCTCGGCCTGGGCCGCCGAGAGCTCCCGGCAACCGGCGAGCGCCAGGTCGATCATCTGATCCAGCGTCGACCTGGTGAACGTCGCGCCCTCGCCGGTGCCCTGAACCTCGATCAGGGTGCCGGCGTCGGTCGCGACGACGTTCATGTCGACCTCGGCGCGCGAGTCCTCCTCATAGGGCAGGTCCAGCCGCACCCGCCCGTCGACCACGCCGACGCTGACCGCCGAGACCGCGCACGACAGCGGCCTCGGATCGGCGAGCTTGCCGGCGGCTCGGAGCCAGGTCACGGCGTCGGCCAGCGCGACGTAGCCACCGGTGATCGCGGTCGTGCGGGTGCCGCCGTCGGCCTGGATCACGTCGCAGTCGATCGTGATCGTGTTCTCGCCCAGCGCGGACAGGTCGATGCACGTCCGCAGCGCCCGGCCGACAAGCCGGCTGATCTCGTGGGTGCGCCCGCCGATGCGCCCGCGCACCGACTCGCGGTCGGATCGGGTGTGCGTCGACGAGGGCAGCATGGCGTACTCGGCGGTCACCCAGCCGAGACCGCTGCCGGCGCGCCACCGCGGCACCCCTGTCACCACACTCGCCGCGCACAGCACCCTGGTCCGCCCGGCCTCGATCAACACCGAACCCGCGGGCCACTCCTGGTAACCGCGAGTGATCCGGACTTCACGCAGCTGGTGGTCGTTCCTTCCGTCGGCTCTGGCCATGATTCGCACCCTATGGGCGGGCGGCGACTGAACCCGAGCCGGGTGTTGACCGTACGCTCCGGGTGTGCAGTCGACCTTCGCGATTCTCACTATCGGTGACCTGCCGGCACACCCGCTGATCGTGCACGGGGCGGTGGTGCTGCTGCCGCTGGCCGCGCTGGGCGCGCTGCTGATGGCGTTGATGCCGTCACTGCGCCGCCGGCTCGGAGTCGCGGTGCTGCTGCTCGCCGCGGCGGGGGTGGGCGCCGTGCCGCTGGCGACCCGCACCGGAGACGAGCTGAAGGCGGCGCTGCCGCCGAACAACCCGCTGATCGAGGCGCACAAGCAGCGCGGCGACGAACTGCTGCCCTACGCGCTTGCCTTCGGCATCGCGGTGGTACTGCTGGTGATTGCCGGACGGTTGGCCGACCGGGAACGCAGCGCGGCACACCCGAGCACCGAGCAACCGAGCACCGAGCAACCGAGCACCGGGCAACCGCGCACCGGGCAACTGAACACCGGGCAACTGAACACCGGCGGCGACGACGCCCGGGCCAGCGCCGCGCCCCGCACCTGGCGGCGGATCGCGCTGGTCGCGGCCGCGCTGGTGGCGTTCAGCGCGGTGACGGTGACCGTGCAGGTGGTGCGGGTCG
>DASSUA010000452.1:0-3698 GCA_035707525.1 Pseudonocardiaceae bacterium | reverse complement strand
TTGCATGGTCCCACGGGCCAGGCACGATGCATGCCCCCGCTTTGGCACGGTACGGTGTAGCTAGGACAAGACATCGAACCTTACGGGGCCGCCGATCCCCCCGGCCGCCCCGTCTGTGTCGCGAGGGGGTTGAGCCATGGGGCGCGGCCGCGCGAAGGCCAAGCAGACGAAGGTGGCCCGAGAGCTCAAGTACAGCTCCCCCGCCACGGACTTCGAGGCACTGCAACGGGAGCTGTCTGGGAGCCGGGGTTCCGAGCGGTCCGACGACGAGCGGACCGCGGACGACGACTACGACGACGGGTACGACGACTACCGCCGCTAGCGCGTAGTCGTCGTCCCACGCGGGTAGCCGGGGGGTCATGGTCAAGCTCGATGAGCTACGAACCAGGGCCGCCGGCTGCACGAACTGCGACCTGTACCGGGACGCCACCCAGACTGTCTTCGGCGTGGGTCGGCCCGGTGCACGCCTGATGCTGGTCGGCGAGCAGCCCGGCCACGACGAGGACCTCGAGGGCGAGCCGTTCGTCGGCCCGGCCGGCAGGTTGCTCGACGGTGCGCTGCGCGACGCCGGGATCGACCGGGCCGAGGCCTACGTCACCAACGTCGTCAAACACTTCAAGTTCAAGCGCACGGGCAAGCGCCGCATCCACCAGACGCCGACGACCCGGGAGGTCAAGGCCTGCCTACCGTGGTTCCTCGGCGAGCTGGAGGCGATCCGCCCGGAGGTGGTGACCACGCTCGGCGGGACGGCGGCCAAGGCGCTGCTCGGCCCCTCGTTCCGGGTGACGCACCACCGCGGCGAGGTGCTGGAGTACGCCGGCCTGCCGCTCGTCGCGACCATCCACCCGTCCGCCGTTCTGCGCATACCGGACCGGGCGGCGCGGGCCGAGGCCCTCGAAGGGCTGGTGACCGACCTGCGGCTGGCCGCCAAGGTGGCCGCGGACGTCTGACGGCTGCTACCAGACCAGCCCTGGCAGGCTGGCGATCCGGGCCAGGGCGTCGATGTCCAGCGGCGGCTCGGGACGGGTCGGCTGTGACACCGGCGGGTTCTTGCCCCCGGCGAAGCGCTCGGACTGGTTGGCGGATCGGACGAGGATCTGCGTGCCGTCCTCGGCGATCGTGTTCAGGATGATCACCTTCGCCGGCGCGTTGTACGCGGTGTCGCGCTGCACGGTGGCCTTTCGCCCGTTCGGCAGCGTGATCACCTCACACGCGGCCATTCCGGCGCACGTGACGTTCTCGCGGCCGGGCAGATGGCCCAACGCCGGCGGGCTGAGGAAGATGAACAGGTTGCCCTCGCCGTCGGCGTCGACCAGATCGGCGTTGAGCTTGTAGCCACCCTGGCTGACGAAGAACTCCATCGCCTCGACCGGCACCGAGGGTGCCCGCACCGCCGTCATTCCCGGCGGCAGCACGCCGGCGGCGGCGAGCACGGCGCTGAGTTCCGTGGCCCGCGTACCGGTCGGTGCGGCCACCCGGCTGGACGGCGGGTCGAGCCTCAGCTCGGCGGCGGTGGCTATGGCCACCAGGGCCTGGTCGTCGAGCAAGCGCCTGGCCGGCGAGTTCCCCACCGAAATGGACTCGTGGACGGTCACCGTCGTGCCATCGGGGCGCCAGGCGGTGACTCCGGCGAACGACAGCCGGCCGGGATTGTCTGCGGAGCCGGTGGAGAAGGTAAGGAAGGTGCCGTCCGGCCTGGTCTCGGCCCGGCATGAATGACCCTTGACCGGCTTAGGGCAGCCGTCGGGCCGCACCGCCTTGTCCGGCACCACCCGGATGACCACGGTCCACTTGGCACCGTCCGGCAGGCCAAACGCAATGTTGGCATTCCAGCTCTCGCCGGCGGCGCACAGGACGATCGGCGGCATCTCGACCCCGGACGGCGCCGGGAACGGGAACCGGCGAAACGCCTCCGTGAGCCGCCCGGCCTCGGCTACCGCCGTTGCGCTGGTCTCGACGTACGACTCATGGCCGGCCGGCGGGCACGGGATACCGGCCGGTGCCGTCGTCGGCACGGCGACCGGGCTCGACAACGGCGGCCCGTCGGTACTCGACGGCGGGCCGGCCGTCACCACCGCCACGGCCGCCACCGCGGTGGCGACCCCGCCCACGACGCCGAACGCGGATCCGGCGAGGACGCCGCACTGGCGCACTCTCAGCCGGCGCCGGCCGGCGGCCAGCACGCGCGCCCGGTCGATGCGCAGTGGCGGTTCGTCATGCAGGGAGCTGCCGAGCAGCTCTCGAATGTCCTGGTTCACGGCAACTCCTCAAGGGCCGGACGGCTGGCGGCGAGCAGCCGGCGAAGCGCGGCCAGCCCCTTGGCGGCCTGGCTCTTCACCGTCCCCTCGCTGCAGCCGAGCAGGGCGGCGGTTTCCTCGACCGACAGGTCTTCCCAGTACCGCAGAACGACGGTCGCCCGCTGCCGAGGCGGCAGCGCCGCGAGCGCCCGCCGCACGTCGAGCGCGTCCTCGGCGCCCGCGAGCTGCTCCAACGCAACCTCGGGCGGCGATTCGACGGGCGTCTCCGAGCGGCGGAAGCGGCGCCGCGAGTCGTCGATCACGGTCCGCACCAGGATTTGCCGGGCGTACGCGTCGATCGCGCCGTCGCTGCGCAGCCTCGGCCACGCCACGTACAGCTTCACCAGCGCCGACTGCACCAGGTCCTCGGCCCGGTGCCAGTCGCCGCACAGCAGGTACGCCGTCCGGCGCAGCACGGCGGCCCGCGCGTCGAAGTACTCACCGAACTCGCGGTCGCGATCCCGCACGCTCATCCTCCGCCGCCTGGGCCTCTCACCGGTCGCCCCGTGATACGGCGGGCTCCCAGGCGAGGTTGCCCGTAGTCAGGGAGCCGTTGCGTGGATCACGGCGGCCCCGCCGTCGGCCAACGCCGCCCCCGGCTCCGCGCTGGCCGGTCACGTGGCCGGCTCCGCCCGTCCCACCCAACCGCCCCGCGGCGGCGGCCATCGGTAACCACACCGGCGCATCGCGGTGATCGCGGCAGGCCCGATGCGGCTCATGATCACCGTTGGGTGCGGCTCCATTGGAGGGTCGGTGCCTGCCGGCTGGTGGCGGTCGGTTCCTGATCGTTGTGCGGTGCGGGTGCGCGGCGGGAGACGCAGAAACGTCGACGGGTGTGGCTCTTCTGGTGGGAGGGTTGGGACTGTCCTCTGCCAGGTCGGCCCCCTGCCGCCTGTCGTCACACTCGGTGACTTCATTCTCACGGTGGGTGTCGCCGGTTGGTTCAGGTATGTCGCCTGGGGGCTGTCAACCGCTCTTGGCGTGGCTCGGGTGTTGTGCCCACCGCGGACCGGTGACAGCCAGCCAACGGGCAGCAAGCCCTCCAGAAGAGCCGCCCCCAACGATGATCATGACCCTGGGGTGGTTCGGCGACGGCGGCACTAGCCTGGCCGGCGTGCAGGACCGGGGCGACGAGCCGGCGAGCGGATACCTGGTCGTGCGCGCGTCCGGAGCCGCCGCGGCGGCGGCCGCCATGCTCGGGGAGCCCGGGCCGCCGGAGAGCATCCAGCTGCTGATGCGGTGCGCGCTGCGGGCGGCCCACCGGCGCGAGCTCGCCGGCTGCACGCTGCACGTTCAGCCGGTCGAGCAGGGGCAGGCGGTCGTGCTTCTCTCGGTGGCGGCCGCCCGGCTGTCGATCGGGTTCGGCGAGCTGCGGCCGCTGATGTTCCAGCCGGTCCGGGT
>DASSUA010000451.1:0-8941 GCA_035707525.1 Pseudonocardiaceae bacterium | reverse complement strand
GCGCCCAGCTTCTGGGCCAACATCACCGGCGGCCGGTACAGCATCACCGACGTACCCCCGCAGCGTTGGGACCCGGAGCTCTACTACGACCCCGACCCGGCCGCGACCGACAAGACGTACTCGCGGATCGGCGGCTGGGTCCGCCGCTTCCCCTGGGACCCGATCGCCTGGCGGCTGCCGATCCCGCCGAAGGTCTCGGCGCAGATGGACATCGGCCAGCAGTGGGCGGTCGCGGCGGCCAGGGAGGCGCTGCTCGACGCCGGCTGGCCGAGCTGGAAGATCGACCCCGAGCGGGTCTCGGTCGTGCTGGGCAACGCGATCGGCGGCGAGAAGCACTACGCGAGCAACCTGCGCATCGAGTACCCGCAGTTCGACAGGCGGCTGCGGGAGGCGCCGTCGTTCGCGGCGCTGCCGGCGCAGGCGCGGGAGTCGATCCTGGCCGAGACGCGGCAGGCTTACCTCGCCGGCTTCATGCCGATCACCGAGGACAGCATGCCCGGCGAGCTGTCGAACGTCATCGCCGGCCGGGTGGCCGCGCTGTTCAACTTCCGGGGCGCGAACTTCATCACCGACGCGGCCTGCGCGTCCGGCCTGGCCGCGGCGGCGGCCGCGGTCGCGGCGCTCCAGTCGCACCAGTCCGACGCGGTCGTCACCGGCGGCATCGACCGCAACATGGGCGTCGCCGCGTTCGTGAAGTTCTGCAAGATCGGTGCGCTGTCGGCGACCGGGACCCGGCCCTTCGACGCCGGCGCCGACGGGTTCGTGATGGGCGAGGGCGCCGCGGTCTTCGTCCTCAAGCGGCTCGCCGACGCCGAGCGCGACGGCGACCGGATCTACGCGGTGCTGCTCGGCCTCGGCGGATCCAGCGACGGCAAGGGCAAGGGCATCACCGCGCCGAACCCCGTCGGCCAGCGGCTGGCGATCGACCGGGCCTGGCAGGTGGCCGAGGTGGACCCGGCGACCGTCGGCTACGTCGAGGCCCACGGGACCTCGACCCGGGTCGGCGACGCCGCCGAGCTGACAAGCCTGTCCGACGTGTTCGGCAAGGCCGGGGCGGCGCCCGGATCGATCGCGCTCGGCTCGGTCAAGAGCAACATCGGCCACCTCAAGGCGGCGGCCGGCGCCGCGGGGCTGTTCAAGGCCGTGCTCAGCCTGCACCACAAGGTGCTGCCGCCGAGCCTGCACTTCGTCGACCCGAACCCGAACATCGACTGGGACGCGATCCCGTTCCGGGTGAACACGCAGCTGCGCGAGTGGGAGCCGCCGGCCGACGGCGTGCGCCGCGCCGGGGTGAGCGCGTTCGGCTTCGGGGGCACCAACTTCCACGTCGCGCTCGAGGAGTACGTGCCGGGCCGGCACGCTGGCAACGGACGCCGTTTCGTCGCCGGTGCCGAGCCGCCCGGCCGCCAGGTGACCGCCGCCACCCCGACGGCCGCCGCCCCGACGGCCGCCGCCCCGGTTGCCTCGACGGCGCCCACGGTCACGCCCGGCGGCAAGGCGCCGCTGCGCGGGGCGCTCGTGGTCGGCGGCGCCGATGATTCGGAGGTCGTCGAGTCCCTGCGCCGCGCCCAGGCAGCGGCCAGGACCGGCCAGGCGCCCCCACCGGCTCCCCCCGACCCGGCGCTGGCCACCGCGGCGGTCCGGGTGGCGATCGACTATGCCGACGCCGCCGACCTGGCGGCCAAGGCCGGCAAGGCGCTGGCCGCGTTCGAGGCCGGCGACCCCGCGAGGTGGCGGATGCTGCGCTCGCAGGGGGTGTTCCTCGGCCGCGGGCCGGCGCCCAAGGTGGCGTTCCTCTACACCGGGCAGGGCTCGCAGTACGTGAACATGCTGGCCGGCCTGCGCGGGCTCGAGCCGATCATCGCCGAGACGTTCGCCGAGGCCGACCGGATAATGACCCCGCTGCTGGGCAGGCCGCTGACCGAGTTCATCTTCGGCGGAGCCGACCCGGAGTCGCTGGCCCGCATGGAGCAGCAGCTGCTGCAGACCGAGATCACCCAGCCGGCGGTGCTGGCGACAGACCTCGGCCTGACCCGGCTGCTGGCCGCGTACGGGGTGCGCCCGGACTTCGTGATGGGTCACAGCCTCGGCGAGTACGGAGCGCTGGTGGCCTCCGGCGCGCTGAGCCTGGCGGCCGCCCTGGAGGCGGTCAGCGCGCGCGGCCGCGAGATGGCCAGCATCCGGGTCGACGACAACGGCGCCATGGCGGCCGTGTTCGCGCCGATGGCCGAGATCGAGCGCATCGTCGCGAACACCGACGGCTACGTCGTCATCGCCAACGTCAACAGCACCAGCCAGGCGGTCGTCGGCGGCGCCACCGCGGCCGTCGAACGGGCCGTTGCGGCGTTCGCCGCCGCCGGCTACAACGCCGTGCGCATCCCGGTGAGCCACGCGTTCCACACCGCGATCGTGGCTCCGACGAGCGAGCCGCTGAAGGCCGCCCTGCGCCGGCTGGACGTGCGGCCGCCGCGGCTGCCGATCGTCGCGAACGTGACCGGCGAGTTCTACCCCGCCGACGCCGGCGTCGACACGATGCTCGACATCCTCGGCCGGCAGGTCGCCTCCCCGGTGCGGTTCCTCGACGGCCTGCGCACCCTCTACGACGCGGGCGCCCGGGTCTTCGTCGAGGTCGGCCCCAAGAAGGCGCTGCACGGCTTCGTCGAGGACGTCCTCGGTGGGCACCAGGACGTCAGCGCGCTGTTCACCAACCACCCCAAGTTCGGCGACGTGCCCTCGTTCAACCAGGCGCTGTGCGGGCTGTACGCCGCCGGCCTCGGCTTCCCCGCGCCGGAGGTCCCGGCGTCGCGACCCACTCCCCTGGAGACCACCATGAACACCGACGGCCCGGATACGAACCGGATCCTGGAACTGGGCCGGCTGTTCGCCGGGGTGCTCGAGCAGGGCCTGCGGGTCTACCAGGGCCAACCGGCCGGACGGCCATCGCCCGCCGGCAGCGCCGGCGAACCCCGCGCCGCGTCCGAGCCCGTCGTCATCACCGGCGCGGCGCTCGGCCTGCCCGGCGTCGAGCACGTCTTCGACGACGCCAACATCGGGCGGATCCTGGCCGGGGAGCAGTTCATCGACAGCATCCCGCGCCGCACCCGGGCGGCGATGGTGGACAAGCACATCACCCGGCTGGTCAAGCGCGAGACCGGCGACCCGACGTTCGAGACGATCGACAGCGAGCGGGAGGTCATCAAGCTGGCCGGGCGGCACGCTCCGCTCGACGTGGTCGCCGAGTTCGGCATCGAGCCGGACCGGGACAAGGCGTTCGACATCTCCACCCGGCTGGCCATCGGCGCCGGCTTCGACGCGCTGCGCGACGCGGGCATCCCGCTGGTCACCCGCTACCGGACGACGACGCTGGGCACCAGGCTCGCGGACGGCTGGTCGCTGCCGGAGTCGATGCGCGACGACACCGGGGTCATCTTCGCGTCGGCGTTCCCCGGCCTGGACGCGTTCGCCGACGAGGTGAGCCGCTTCCACGTGGACCGGGCGCGCCGCGACGAGCTCGCCGCGCTGGAGGCCGTGCGGGTCCGGATGCGCGACGGCGAGCCGGCGGCCGCCGAGGCCGACCGCCGCATCGGCGAGCTGCGCCGGCAGCTGGCGACCGACCCGTACGTCTTCGACCGCCGCTTCCTGTTCCGCTGCCTGTCCATGGGGCACTCCCAGTTCGCCGAGATCGTCGGCGCCCGCGGACCGAACACCCAGATCAACGCGGCCTGCGCGAGCACGACCCAGGCCGTCGCGCTGGCCGAGGACTGGATCCGCGCGGGACGCTGCCGCCGGGTCATCGTGATCTCCGCCGACGACGCGACCAGCGACTCGCTGCTGCCCTGGATCGGCGCGGGGTTCCTGGCCAGCGGCGCCGCGGCGACCGACGCCGTGGTCGAGGACGCCGCCACGCCGTTCGACCGGCGCCGGCACGGCATGATCGTCGGCATGGGGGCGGCGGCCCTGGTCATCGAGTCCGCCGAGGCGGCCCGCGAGCGCGGCCTTCGCCCGATCTGCGAGGTGCTCGGCGCGGTCACCGCGAACAGCGCCTACCACGGCACCCGGCTCGACGTCCGGCACATCGGCCAGGTGATGGAGGGCCTGCTGCGGCAGGCCGAGGCGCGCGGGGTCGACCGGCGGGCGATCGCCGGGTCCACCACGTTCGTCTCGCACGAGACCTACACGCCCGCACGGGGCGGCAGCGCCGCGGCCGAGATCAACGCGCTGCGCCAGGTGTTCGGCGACCAGGCGGACCGCATCGTGATCACCAACACGAAGGGCTTCACCGGTCACGCCATGGGCGCCGGCATCGAGGACGTCGTCGCGGTGAAAGCGCTGGAGACCGGCGTCGTGCCACCGGTGCCGAACTTCCGGGAGCCGGACCCGGAGCTGGGCGAGCTCAACCTCTCCCGCGGGGGCGCCTACCCCGTGGAGTACGCGCTGCGGCTGGCCGCCGGCTTCGGCTCGCAGATCGCGATGTCGCTGCTGCGCTGGGTCCCGACCGCGGACCGGCGCCGCAACGGCCCCGGTGAGCTCGGCTACGCCTACCGCGTCGCGGACCCCGCGGCCTGGCAGGCCTGGCTGGACGCGGCCGCCGGCCGGCCCGGCGCCCAGGTGGAGATCGTGAACCGGCGGCTGCGGGTCGTCGACGCGGGCGCTCCCGTGGCCGCTCCAGCACCGGCCGCCACGACGGCCGCGCCGACCCCGGCCCCGATTCCGATGGCGGCCCCGGTCCCGGTGACAAGCCCGATCCCGGTCGCCGCCCTCGCTCCGGCTCCGGTCCCGGCGGCTGCGCCGGTCACGGTGGCAGCTCCGGTCCCGGCGGCTGCGCCGGTCACGGCGGCTGCTCCGGTTGCGGCTCCGGCTCCCCGGCAGGAGGCGACGGTGACGGCTGCGCCGGAGGCGCCCGCTGACGATCCGGTGGCCGAGGCGGTCGTGGCGGTCGTCGCCGAGGCGACCGGCTACCCGCCCGAACTGCTCGATCCCGACCTGGACCTGGAGGCCGACCTCGGCGTCGACACCGTCAAACAAGCCGAAATCTTCGCCGCCGTCCGCGAACGCTTCGCCGTCGAACGCGACAACACCCTGCGACTACGCGACTTCCCCACCCTCAACCACGTCATCGGCTGGGTCCGCGAAAAGACCGCGCCGGCGGCAGCTCCGGAACCGGCACCCGCCGAAGCGCCGGCGACCAGCACCATCACCGAGGCCGTCGTGGCGGTCGTCGCCGACGCCACCGGCTACCCGCCCGAGCTGCTCGACCCCGACCTGGACCTGGAGGCCGACCTCGGCGTCGACACCGTCAAACAGGCCGAAATCTTCGCCGCCGTCCGCGAACGCTTCGGCGTCGAACGCGACAACACCCTGCGACTACGCGACTTCCCCACCCTCAACCACGTCATCGGCTGGATCCGCGAGAAGACCGGGCACGTGCCAGCGGAGGCCGCGCTGACGCCGCCGGCGACGGCCGCACCGGAAGCGCCACAACCGGAGGCTCCAGAACCGGAGGCGCCGGGCGCCGACCTGGTGACCGACGCCGTCGTGGCGATCGTCGCCGAGGCCACCGGCTACCCGGCCGAACTGCTCGACCCCGACCTGGACCTGGAGGCCGACCTCGGCGTCGACACCGTCAAACAAGCCGAAATCTTCGCCGCCGTCCGCGAACGCTTCGGCGTCGAACGCGACAACACCCTGCGACTACGCGACTTCCCCACCCTCAACCACGTCATCGGCTGGATCCGCGAAAAGACCGAGAAGACCGAAAAGCCCGAGCAGCTGGCCGAGCCGCCCGTCACGCCCGCTGTGCCTCATCCGCCGGCTCAGCCGGCCGTCACCGGCGACCTCGCGGCGACCGACGGGGTGCCGCGGCGGGTGCCGGTTCCGCTGCTGCGGCCCGACCTGGCGCTGTGCAAGCCGACCGGGGTGACCCTGCAGGCGGGCAGCCGGGTCGTGGTCATGCTCGACGAGGGCGGGGTCGGCGCCGCGCTGGTCAAGCGGCTGACCGCGCTGGGCGTGCGGGCGCTGGAGCTGGAGCCCGGCATCGGCACCGAGGACCTGACCGGACGGCTGGACGGCTGGCTCGCCCAGGACCCGGTGCACGGCGTCTACTGGCTCGCCGCGCTCGACGACGAGGGTCCGCTGGCCCAGCTGGACCTGGCGGGCTGGCGGGAGGCGCTGCGCCGGCGGGTGAAGAACCTGTACGCGGTGATGCACCGGCTGGCCGAGGATGCGCCGTTCCTGGTGTCCGCGACCAGGATGGGCGGCTACCACGGCTACGACGAGCAGGGCGCGCTCGCGCCGCTCGGCGGGCCGGTCGTCGGCTTCACCAAGGCGTACCGCCGGGAGCGGCCGCAGGCGCTGGCCAAGGCGGTCGACTTCCCGGCCAGCCGCAAGACCGCCGGCCTGGCCGACGTGCTGATCGCTGAGACGCAGCGCGACCCCGGCTGCGTCGAGGTCGGCCACGCGGACGGCCTGCGCTGGACGGTCGGGCTGATGGAGCGGCCGTTCGGCGACGGCACGGGCGGGCTGCGGCTTGCCAAGGACACCGTCTTCCTGGTGACCGGCGCGGCCGGCAGCATCGTCTCGGCGATCACCGCCGACCTGGCCGCGGCCAGCGGCGGCACGTTCCACCTGCTCGACCTGACGCCGGAGCCGGACGCCGACGATCCCGACCTGCGGCGGTTCGGCACCGACCGGGACGGCCTGGCGGCCGACATCGCCTCCCGGCTCGCCGAGCGCGGCGAGCGGCCCACCCCGGTGCTGGTGCAGCGGGAGCTGGCGAAGTACGAGCGGCTGCAGGCGGCGCTGACCGCCATCCGGGCGGTGGCCGACGCCGGCGGGACGGCGCACTACCACTGCGTCGACCTCACCGACGGCGAGGCGGTCGGCCGGGTCATGGAGCGGGTGCGCTCGGCCAGCGGCCGGGTCGACGTGCTGCTGCACGCGGCCGGGCTGGAAATCAGCCGCGCGCTGCCGGACAAGCAGCCGCGGGAGTACGACCTCGTCTTCGACGTCAAGAGCGACGGCTGGTTCTCGCTGCTCAAGGGCGCCGGCGACATGCCGGTCGGCGCGACGGTCGCGTTCAGCTCGATCGCCGGCCGGTTCGGCAACGCCGGGCAGACCGACTACAGCGCGGCCAACGACCTGCTGTGCAAGACGACCAGCAACTTCCGCCGGACCCGGCCGGACACCCGGGGCATCGTCCTGGACTGGACGGCCTGGGGCGGCATCGGGATGGCGACCCGCGGGTCCATCCCCAAGATCATGGCGATGGCCGGGATCGAGATGCTGCCGCCGGAGGCCGGGATTGCCTGGATCCGGCGCGAGCTGACCAGCTCGGCGGACGCCGGCGAGGTCGTCGTCGCCGGCCGGCTCGGCATACTCGCCGATGAGCTCGACCCGACCGGGGGCCTCGACCCGGCCGCGCTCGACACGACGCAGGCCGGTCCGATGGTCGGCAGCGTGCAGGGCGCCGGCGTGCACACCGGGCTCGTGGTGCGCACCGAGCTGGACCCGAGGCGGCAGCCCTTCCTCGACCACCACCGCATCGAGGGCACGCCGGTGCTGCCGGGGGTGATGGGCATCGAGGCGTTCGCCGAGGTGGCCAGGCTGCTCACGCCCGGGTACCGGGTCGCGGCCGTGGAGGACGTCGACTTCCTGGCCCCGGTGAAGTTCTACCGGGACGAGCCGCGGCAGCTGACGATCAGCGCGCTGCTGCGCCGCGACGGCGGCGGCGAACTGGTGGCCGACTGCCGGCTGCAGGCCGAGCGGACGCTGCCCGGCCAGCCGCAACCGCAGCTCACCACGCACTTCACCGGCCGCGTCCGGCTGACCGCCGCGGCGCCCGACACCGAGCACGACGACACCCCGCTGGCCGAGGCCGAGCGGACGGTGACCGCCCCGGATGTCTACGCCGTCTACTTCCACGGCCCGGCCTACCAGGTCGTGGACCGGGCCTGGCGGGTCAACGGCGGCTGCCTCGGGCGCTACGCCGCCGACCTGCCGGCCGACCACGAGCCGCAGTCGGAGCCGACGCTCATCGCACCGCGCCTGGTCGAGCTGGGCTTCCAGACCGCCGGGCTGTGGCAGGCCGGCCGGGAGGGGCAGCTGGGGCTGCCGCAACACCTGGACGCGGTGCGCATGGTCAACGACCCGGCCGCCGCGACGGGCGACCTCTACGCGGTCGTCGGGCCGCACGGCGAACGGTACGACTGCGCCGTGGTCGACGAGCACGGCACGGTCCTGGTCCGCATCGAGGGCTACCGCACGGTGCCCCTGCCCGGCGGGCTCGCCGAGGAGGCCAGGGTGCCGCTCGCGGCCGCCCTGGCTGACAGAGCGGACAGAGCGGACTGAGCGGCATGAGCCGGACTGAGCAACCTGAGCCGAACTGAGCGGAACGGAGCTCCCCGTGGCTGACATCTCCCGGCTCGCCATCATCAACCGCGGCGAGCCCGCGATGCGCGCGCTCAACGCGGTGACCGAGCTGAACGCCGCCGAACCCGACCGGCCGATCACGACGATCGCGCTCTACACCGAGCCCGACGCGGGCGCGTGGTTCGTCCGGGCCGCCGACGAGGCCGTCCCGCTCGGGCCGGCGACCGTGGCGGACCCCGCGGACGGGCACCGCATCTCCGCCTACCTCGACCACGAGCGGGTGATCTCGGCGCTGCTGGCCGCCGGGGCCGACGCGGTGTGGGTCGGCTGGGGTTTCGTCGCCGAGCACGCGTCGTTCGCGCGGCGGTGCGAGGAGAACGGCATCGTCTTCGTCGGGCCGAGCAGCGCGACGATCCGCCTGCTCGGCGACAAGGTGGCCGCCAAGCGGCTCGCCGAGCGGGCCGGCGTTGCGGTGGTGCCGTGGAGCGGCGGGCCGGTCACGGGCCTCGACGAGGCCGCCGCGCACGCGCAACGGCTGGGCTTCCCGGTCGTGCTCAAGGCCAGCGCGGGCGGC
>DASSUA010000450.1:0-2408 GCA_035707525.1 Pseudonocardiaceae bacterium | reverse complement strand
CTCCAGCCCGAGCACCTCGGCCCACACCTGCGCCAGGATCCGCTCGGTGTCGGTGCGCGCAGCCACCGGCTCGGTGCCCTCGTCCGGCCGCGACGGGCTCGGCGCGGGCAGTGCCGAGCGGTCGACCTTGCCGTTCGGGGTGAGCGGCAGCTGGTCCAGCGCGACGAAGCCGGCCGGCACCAGGTAGTCGGGTACCCGTTCGGACAGCCATTCGCGCAGCTGCTGCGTCCAGGTCGGCTCCGGGTCCGCCACCACCACGTACGCGAAGAGCTGGCGGTGCCCGCCCTCGCCCACGTCCGTCGCCGTCACCACGGACCCCCGGATCCGCGGGTGGCCGCCCAGGACGCTCTCGACCTCGGCCGGTTCGATGCGATGGCCGCGGATCTTGACCTGGTCGTCGAGCCGCCCCAGAAACTCCAGCTCTCCCCCGGACCGATCGGGGCCGGGCAGCCAGCGCACCCTGTCGCCGGTCCGGTACCAGCGCACGCCCCCGTCCTCGACGAACCGCTCCGCGGTCAGCTCCGGCCGGCCCAGGTAGCCGCGGGCCACGCCGGCACCGCCGACGTGCAGCTCCCCCGGCACGCCGACCGGGACCGGCCGGCCGTGCGGGTCCACCACGCGGACGGCCAGGTCCGGGATCGGTTCGCCGATCGGCGACAACGCACCGCCGTCCAGGTCGGCGCGGGTGATCGGCCGGTAGGTGACGTGCACCGTCGTCTCGGTGATGCCGTACATGTTCGTCACCGCCGGCCGCGCGTCGCCGTAGCGGTCGAACCACGGCCGCAGGTCGGGCACGTTGAGCATTTCGCCGCCGAGGATCACCCGGCGCAGCCGGTAGGGCGACGGGGCCTGGCTCGCCTCCAGGTCGGCGTGCAGCAGCGTGCGGAAGGCCGACGGCGTCTGGTTGAGCACGGTTACGCCCTCGTCCAGCAGGAGCTGCCGGAACGCGGCCGGATCGCGGGTGACGCCGTCCGGCACGACCACCAGGCGGCCGCCGTTGGCCAGCGCGCCCCACAGCTCCCAGACCGAGAAGTCGAAGGCGATCGAGTGGAACAGCGTCCAGACGTCGTCGGGCCCGAACTCGAACCAGTCCTGGGTGGCGTCGAGCAGCCGCGCGAGCTGCGCGTGCTCGACGACAACGCCCTTCGGGGCCCCGGTCGACCCCGACGTGTAAATCACGTAGGCGACGTCGCCCGGACCCGCATCGCCCTCGGGCAGTTCGGCCGGCTCGGCGGGCTCGTCCGGCTCGTCCCACGAGGCCGAACCGTCCAGGCACACCGTGCGAACGCCGTCGACGGAGCCGATGCCGCCGGCCGCGTCGCGGTCGGTCAGCAGTACCCCGACCGACGCGTCGGCCAGGATGCCGCGCAGCCGCGCGGCGGGATGCCGGCGGTCGACCGGGACGTAGCCGCCGCCGGCGCACGCCACGGCCAGCACCGCGACCACCAGGTCGGCCCCGCGCGGCAGGTAGACGCCCACCAGCACGCCGGGGCCGACGCCGTCACGGCGTAGCCGGCCGGCCAACCGCGCCACCCGCGCCAGCAGCCGCCCGTAGGTGAGCCGCTCGTCGCCGAACGACACGGCGACCCGCTCGGCATCACGCTGCGCCCAGGCAATGAACCGGGCCGGCGCCGTCCGCACGCACGGGAAGCCGGCCCGGGGGGTGCCCCGCCGCGCCAGCTCGGAGCGCTCGGCCGGACCCATGATCTGCACCTGGCCGAGCACCGAGCCGTCGGGCGCGGACACCAGGGCCGCGAGCGCCGTCCCCAGGTGGCCTAGCAGCTGGTGGACCAGCCCGCGGTCCAGCACGCCGGGGTCGAACAGAGCCTCGACCACGAGCCGCTCGCGGGGGAAGGCCAGCAGCGTCAGCGGGTAGTTGGTCCGCTGGACGCTGGCCCACCCGGTGACCCGGAGCTCACCGAACCGCAGGCCGGCCACGTCGACCGGGAAGTCCTCGACGACCAGGATGGAGTCGAACAACCGCCGCCCCTTGGGCACCTCGCTGCAGGCGTGCACCCGGTCCAGCGGGGTCAGCTCGAGGTGCCGGGCCCGGTCCAGCTCCGCGCGCAGCCGCCGCAGCCACGAGGCGACCGGCGCGTCCGGGTCCAGCCGCACCCGCACCGGCAGCGTGTTGATCAGCAGGCCGACCATGCGGTCCAGTCCCGGCAGCGATCCGGAGCGGCCCGCCGAGGTCAGCCCGAACACGACGTCGTCGGCGCCCGAGTACCGCCCGAGCACGACCGCCCACGCGGCGGTCAGCAGCGCCTCGACGGTGAGTTCGTGCTCGCCGGCGAAGCGTTCGAGCCGCTCGGTCAGCTCGCGCGACAGCTGCTGGCCGGTGCGTTCGAACCGCTGGTCTGCCGGGCGGCCGGCGGTGCCGGCAAGTCCCACACCGCCGGCGGTGCCGG
>DASSUA010000449.1:0-3889 GCA_035707525.1 Pseudonocardiaceae bacterium | reverse complement strand
GCGCCCGCGCGGCTTCAGCTCGGCCGAGCTGGTCACCGCGGGGCTGGCCAAGGAGGCGCGCAGCGGCTCGCTGATCGACCGGTTCCGCAACCGCCTGCTGTGGCCCATCCGCGACCTGGCCGGCGACGTGATCGGCTTCGGAGCCCGCAAGCTCGCCGAGGCCGAGGAGGGGCCGAAGTACCTCAACACCCCGGAGACCCCGCTCTACAAGAAGTCGCACGTGCTCTACGGCATCGAACGGGCCAAGCGGGAGATCGCCCGGCAGGGACGGGTGGTGGTGGTCGAGGGGTACACCGACGTCATGTCCTGCCACCTGGCCGGCGTGCCGGTCGCCGTGGCGACCTGCGGGACCGCGTTCGGCGCGGAGCACATCGGCGTGCTGCGGCGGCTGCTGATGGACACCGACACGTTCGCCGGTGAGATCATCTTCACCTTCGACGGCGACGCGGCCGGGCAGAAGGCCGCGCTGCGGGCGTTCTCGGACGACCAGCGGTTCGTCGCACAGACCTACATCGCGGTGAGCCCGGACGACATGGACCCCAACGAGCTGCGCCTGGCAAAGGGCGACGCCGCGGTACGGGACCTGGTCGCCCGGCGCGAGCCGCTGATCGCCTTCGCCCTGCGCTCGGCGCTCGCCCGCTTCGACCTGGACACCGCCGAGGGCCGGGTCGGCGCGCTGCGCGCCACCGCGCCGCTCGTGGCGAAGATCAAGGACCGGGCGCTGCGCCCCGAGTACGCCCGCAAGCTCGCCGGCGACCTCGGCATGGAGGTCGAGCAGGTGACCCGGGCCGTGGCGGCGGCCAGCAAGGGTGGCGCAGCGGATATGCCCGCGCCGGCCACCCCGGCACCTGACCCGGACAGCCCACACTGGACGGTGGAGCGGGAGGCGCTCAAGCTCGCATTGCAGGAGCCCGTACTCGCCGGGCCGATGTTCGACTCGGTCGAGGTTGGTTTCTACCTGCACCCCGTGCACGCCGCCGTGCGGGCGGCGATCGCGGAGGCCGGTGGCGCGGCCCGGGCGAGCGCCGGCGTGGTCTGGGTCGAGCGGGTCCGCGACGCGTGCCTCGACCTGGCCGCCAAGGCCCTCGTCAGCGAGCTCGCGGTGGAGCCGCTGCGCCCCCCCGGCGAGCTGGACGTCAGGTACGTGGCGATCCAGCTGGCCCGGCTCCAGGTGCCGTCCGTCACCCGCCAGGTCCGCGAGCTCAGGTCGAGGTTGCAGCGGCTGAACCCGGTGACCAGCCAGGACGAGTACATGCGGCTGTTCGGCGAGCTGGTGTCCCTGGAGCAGCACGCCCGGGCGCTGCGGGAGCAGGCGGTCGGGGGGTTGTGACGGTGTTCGGCCTCCTGCGGCGCCGGCGCCGGCTGCCTGCCGGGCACCGGCCGGCCCTGGAACGGGACGAGCGGGTCGTCGCCTGGGCCGCGGCGGCTGGGGACCGGGTGGTGGTCGCCACGAACCGCGGGCTGTTCCTGCCGGACCGGCCCCGGCTGGGCTGGCACGAGATCCACAAGGTGACCTGGTCCGGGCGGGAGCTCACCGTCGTGCCCGCCGCCGTGGTCGAGGAGCGGGAGGGGTACCGCGTCGTCGAGGACCTGGCCGCGGTGGCCTGCTCGCTGCCCGACCCCGGGGACCTGCCGCACCAGGTGCGCACGAGGGTCACCCGGTCGGTGGGGTACACCGCGCGGCACGCCGTACCAGGTGGGTCGCTGCGCCTGGCCGCGCGCAGGGTGACCGGCGTGGACGGGCTGGCCTGGACGGTCCGCTACGACCCCGGCACCGACGGGGCATCGGCGGCGGTGCGGCAGGCGACCGACGAGCTGGTCGCGGCGACGGCGCAGGCGGCCGGGGAGTGACCGTGGCACCGGCCCGGCCTGCGCTGCGTACCCTCTGCCATGAGGCTGCGCACGCCGGAGGCGCCGCTCGCGGTGGTCGGCGCCCTGTTGCTGGTCGCCGCGCTGGTGGGCGGCGTCGAAGCGGCGGACCTGCGGGTCTCGGTCGCGGGCAGCTGGTGGGTGCGGGTGCTGCTCGGGCTGCTGGGGTTGTTGCTGCTGCTCGCGAGCATGGTCGCGGTCGACGAGCCGGCCGGGCCGGCGTCGCCGGCCGTCCCCGGGGTCGCGGCCGCGCTGTCGGCGCCCGCGCCACCGGTGGCGGGCCGGGCGCGCGGCGAGCGGCTGACCGTCCACTACCACCGGCCGGACGGCGGGTACGCGGGCTGGCAGCTGCACGTGTGGGGCGACGTCCACCCCAGCGCCCGCTTCAAGTGGCCGCGCGGGGTGCCGTTCGACGCCAACGGCGGCTTCGGCGCGACCGCCCGGGTACGGCTGCGCGCCGGCGCGCGGCAGGTCGGGTTCGTCGTGGTCCGCGACGGCATCAAGGACGTGGCGAACGACCGGTTGGTGACGGTCACCGAGACCGACGAGGTGTGGCTGCGCTCCGGCGACCCGCGGGTGTTCGCCTCGGCCGCGGACGCCCTCGGCTACGCCAGGGTGCACTACCGGCGGCCGGACGGTGACTATGCCGGCTGGTCCCTGCACGTGTGGGGCAACGGCCTGCTGCCGGCCGCGAACACCACGTGGGAGGAGCCGCTGCCGCCGGACGGCGTCGACGACTTCGGCCTCCTGTGGCGGGTTGCACTGTTCGACGCCCGGGCGTGGGTCGGGTTCATCGTGCACCGGGGGGACGAGAAGGACCCCGGCCCGGACCAGCACCTGGTGCCGGCCCGCACGGCAGACGGGTACGTGGTGTCGGGCGACCCCGTGGTGTACCCGAGCGCCGAGGCGGCGATCGCGGCGGCTGGCTGAGCCGGTCGGCCGGTGGAACCGGCTGGCCGGCTGGCTCGGAAATGGCTGGCGGGGTTGTCGTACCGCCGCGCTAAGGTCGCCTCGTGCCTGCCGGTCAGCCTCTCATCTGCGCGCGGAGCCTGGTCAAACGCTTCGGCGGGCTCTCGGCCGTCGACGGCATTGACGTCGACGTCCACCCCGGTGAGGCGTTCGGGTTCCTCGGCCCCAACGGGGCCGGCAAGAGCTCCACGATGCGCATGATCGGCTGCGTCTCCACGCCGACCGCCGGCACGCTGCGGGTCCTCGGGATGGATCCGGTGACCGACGGGGTGGCCATCCGCGCCCGGCTCGGTGTCTGTCCCCAGCAGGACTCGCTGGACCCGGAGCTGAGCGTCCGGGAGAACCTCACCACCTACGCCCGCTACTTCGGCATTCCCCGCCGGGTGGCCCGGGCCCGGGCCGACGAGCTGCTGCAGTTCGTGCAGCTCGCGGAGCGGGCGGGCAGCAAGGTCGAGCCGCTGTCCGGCGGGATGAAGCGGCGGCTGACCATCGCCCGAGCGCTGATCAACCAACCCGATATCGCCCTGCTCGACGAGCCCACCACCGGGCTCGACCCGCAGGCCCGCCACCTGGTGTGGGAACGGCTGTTCCGCCTCAAGCAGCAGGGTGTGACGCTGGTCCTGACCACCCACTACATGGACGAGGCCGAGCAGCTGTGCGACCGGCTCGTGGTGATGGACGGCGGCCGGATCGTGGCCGAGGGCTCGCCGCGTTCGCTGATCGAGGCCCACTCGACCCGCGAGGTGGTCGAGCTGCGGTTCGCCACCGAGTCGCAGAGCGACATAGCCGGCAAGCTGGACGGCATCGGCGAGCGGGTCGAGGTGCTGCCCGACCGCATCCTGCTCTATGTGGCCGATGGCGACGACGCCATCGACGAGGTGCACCGGCGGGCCTTGGCGCCGGCCAGCGTCCTGGTCCGGCGCAGCTCGCTGGAGGACGTCTTCCTGCACCTGACCGGCCGGATGCTGGTGGACTGATGACCGCGACCGGCCCGGCGACTCTCGCGCGCGCCGGCGGGACCCCGCCGACCCTCGCCGTCCTCGAATATCAC
>DASSUA010000448.1:0-3559 GCA_035707525.1 Pseudonocardiaceae bacterium | reverse complement strand
ATCTCGTTGAGCACCTTGACCGGCTGGTTCGGGGTGAGGCCGCTGGCCAGCGCGCCGACGGCGAGCTCGGGCTGGGACGGCAGGCCCAGCTTGCGCACGACGAGCACGTCGAGCGGCGCCGCCAGGGCGGTCGCGATCTCGGCGGCGACCGGCACGCCGCCGCGCGGCAGGGCCAGGACCACCGCCCGGCCGGCGTCCTCGCCGAGCGCGTCGACCAGCAGGGGCACCAGGGCCCGGCCGGCAGCGGCCCGATCGTTGAACGGAAGCTTGCTGCCGCCTACCGTCACGGCCCGGTCGATCGTTGGCATCGCACCATCCCCGGCACCTAGAGCGCCGACACCTGCACCACCGAGCCGGGTTCGAGCCGGCTGCCCGGTCCCGGTGACTGCATGAACACGGTGCTGGACTCGTCGCCGAAGAGCTGACGGACCTCGACGCGCAAGCCAAGCTCGCTCAGTCTCTCGCGAGCCTGGGACACGCGCAGCCCCACCAGAAGCGGCACGGTCACCTGGCGCACCAACTCGACCGTGATCCGGTTCGCCGCCGGGTCGACGAGCGCGCCGTGACCAGGGTCCGTGCGCATCACCCTCGCCGCGTCGTCGCCGGCGCCGTCGCCGTCCTCCACCGGGTCGAAGCCCGCCGCGCGCAGGGTCGCCAGCGCCTCGGCTCTCGGCCGGCCGGCGACCTCCGGCACGACGAGGGCGTTGCTGACCTCCAGGATCACCTCGCCGCCGCGGCGCGCCTCGTAGCCGGAGGGCGGATCGGTGCCGGCGACGCGGCCGCCGGGCACCTCGCCGTCGAACAGCTCGCGCCGCTGCGCCGAGACCCGCAGCCCAGCGCCGGCCAGGGCCGCGGCGGCCTCCTCGACGGTGCGGCCGCGCACATCGGGGACCTCGACGGGCGGCGGTCCCTTGCTCAGCACGAGCTCGACGACGGCGCCGACGGCGAGTTCGGTGCCGGCCGCCGGGGTGACGGCCAGGACGCCGCCCTCCGGGACGTTGTCGTCGTAGCGGTCGGCGTCCGGCGCGTGGTTCAGGCGTAGGTCGGCCTCCTCCAGCAGCGCCCGCGCCTGCTCGAACGGCAGGCCGACCAGCTCGGGCACGCGCGGGCGGCCGAGCGAGAGCACCGCGCGCACGTTGCGGCCGCGCAGCACTTTGGTGCCCGGGGGCGGCTGCACCGACACCAGCCGCCCGAGCGGCACCGCGTCGTGGTGGTCGTCGACTACCTCGGGGTCCAACCCGGCGGCCCGCAGCACCTGCTCCATCTGGACGCGGTCCAGGTTGTCCAGGCTCGGCACCGCGGTCCACCGGCCGACCGCCAGGTGCCACGACCCGTAGCCGATCAGCACCGCGAGCAGCAGCACGATCGCCGTCCAGATCAGGAACGTCCGCCGGTCGCGGGCCCGCTCGATCAGGAACGGGTCCCCGGGCGGCGCCGCTGGCGGCGCGGTGTGAGCGTCGGGAGCCCGGGGATAGGCCCAGGTGCCCAGCGGGCCGTGGTGCTGTGCCGGCGGGTGCGGTGCCGGCTGGTGCGGTGCCGGCGGACGATGCGGCTGGTGCTGTGCCGGCGGGTGGTGCTGTGCCGGCGGATGGTGGCGCACCGGCTGGACCGACTGGTGCCCGGGGACCCGCGCCGGGACGGTCGGGCCGTCGCTGGGATCGATCGCCGGCCCGCCCTCGTCGAAACCGCCCAGGGCCGGCACGGGTACCGGCACCCGCCGGATGCCGAGGTGGTCCCGAACCCGCTGCACGGCCATCAGGAACGCGGTGGCGTTGGCCGGCCGCTCGTCCGGGTCGCGCCTGGTCGCCCGCATCACGAGCTGGTCGAGCGCCGGCGGGATGCCGGGGATCACCGAGCCCGGCGCCGGCACGTCGTCGTTGACATGGCGGTAGGCGACCGACAGCGCGGTGTCCCCGGCGTACGGCGGGGCGCCGGTCAGCATCTCGAACAGCACTATGCCGGCCGCGTAGACGTCGCTGCGGGCGTCCGCGACACCGGTGGCGACCTGCTCGGGGGACAGGTAGGCGACCGTCCCCAGGATCACGTCGTCGCTCGTCGAGCGCGCCTCCGCGACGGCCCTGACCAGCCCGAAGTCGGCGACCTTGACCTCGCCGCCGCGGCCGATCAGCACGTTCTCCGGCTTGATGTCGCGGTGCACCAGGCCCTCCCGGTGCGCGGCCGCGAGCGCGGCGAGCACCGGCTCCAGCACCGAGAGCGCGAGCGGCACGGGCAGCTCGCCCTCGTCGCGCAGCAGGTCGCGCAAGGTGCCACCATCGACGAGCTCCATGACCAGGAACACCCCGTCGCCGCCGTCGGTGCGGTCGACGCCCTGATCGTGCACTCCGACCACGGTCGGGTGACGCAGCCGCGCGGTCGCCTTGGCCTCCCGGATGAACCGGTCGAGGAACGACTGGTCACCGGCGAACCTGGGGTCCATGACCTTGACCGCCACCGGCCGGTCCAGCCTGGTGTCCAGGGCGCGGTACACGGTCGACATTCCGCCCCTTGCCAGGACCGACTCCAGCCGGTATCGACTGTCGAGCAAGCTGCCCACCGCTGCCCCCGACCCCTGCACGCGCTCGATCGTAGGCGAGTCGTCGTCGGCGGTGACCGCGGCCGCGTATCGACACGGCCACCATCCGCCTCTTAGAGCATGCGAAGCTTGCCGGCATTGGGCGAATAGGAGCAAGGTGCTACTCGTGAGTGAGATCCCGACCGCCGACAACGTGCTCGACATCGGCGTTGACGTCGTGCCGCTCAAGGATGTGGCGCGCCGCCTCGGTCTGTCGGAAAGCCGCGTGTATCAGATGCTCCGGGACGGCCAGCTGCTCGCCGTGCGGCGCGAGGGGCAGCTGGCCGTGCCGGCCGACCTGCTCACCGACGACGGGGTGGTCAAGGGCGTGGCGGGCACGATCACCGTGCTGCGCGACGGCGGCTACGCCGACCTGGAGATCCTTCGCTGGCTGTTCACCGATGACGACACGCTGCCGGGCACCCCGGTCGCGGCGCTGCGCGCCGACCGGGGCAAGGAGGTCAAGCGGCGCGCTCAGGCGATGGCGTTCTGACCCTCGGGCTGCCTGGACGGTGCCGGCGGCCGGGGTTGCCGGCCTAGCCGCAGCGGGTCCGGGCGCACCAGCGACACCGCCGCCAGCACCGAGATCGCGGCCGCGCCGAGCACGTACAACCAGTCGTACAGCGCGCTCTCCCCGCTCGGGTAGGCGACCAGCACGAGCCACACCGCCGCGCCGACCATCGCGACCAGCGCCGGGCGCCGCCACGGCAACGCGGCCGCCAGCACCAGCGACCACGTCAGGTACCAGGGCAGGATCGCCGGGGAGAGCACGGCCACCGCGAACAGCACGATCGCCGCCCGCCGGACCGCGTCCGGGCCGCCGTTCCTGGCCAGCCACCACTGCCTGACCGCGACCACCGCGAGCAGCACGATGCCGATCACCCTGGTCACCGTGATGAACGGCGTCTTTTCCACGTCGACCGCAATGCTGACGATCTTGTAGATCACCTCGCCGACCCCGGTCGGGATCGACAGCCAGTTCACGAT
>DASSUA010000447.1:0-4941 GCA_035707525.1 Pseudonocardiaceae bacterium | reverse complement strand
ACGATCGCCAGGGCGAGCGTGAACGACACCGCGTGCAGCACCGGCGCGGGCACCCCGAACGGCTCCAGCGGCCGTTCCAGCAGGTGCGCGATGGCCGGCTCGGCGAGCGCGCCCAGGCCAAGGCCGCACACCGTGATGCCGAGTTGGGCGCCGGCGATCAGCAGCGGCAGCTCGCGGCCGGCCCGCAGCACCGTGCGGGCCCGTCCGATGCCGGTGGCGGCGAGCGCCTCCATTTGCTCGCGACGCGCGGTGAGCAGGGCGAACTCGGCGCCGACGAAGAACGCGTTGCCGGCCAGCAGCAGCACGGTCACCAGCAGCATCAGCACGTCGCTCATTCCGCGCGCCCCGCGGTGATCGGGGTGATCGGTGCGCTGACCCGGGCGACCCGCAGCTCGGCGATGCGCTTGCCGTCCATCAGCATGACGGTGAGCCGCCACCCGTCGACGCGGACCTCGTCGCCGACGGTGGGGATCCGGCCCATCAGCTCGAGGGTGAGCCCGGCCAGCGTCTCGTACTCGCCTTCCGGCATCCGGAACCCGGTCGCCTCGGCGACCTCGTCCGCGCGCAGCAGGCCGGACACCATCCAGCTGTTGCGGCCGAGCGGGCGCACCGGGCTCGCCTCCAGCCGGTCGTGCTCGTCGCGCACGTCGCCGACGATCTCCTCGACCAGGTCCTCGAGCGTGACGATGCCGGCGGTCCCGCCGTACTCGTCGACCACCACCGCGAACTGCAGGCCGGATACGCGCAGCCGCTCCAGCAGCGCGTCGCCGTCCAGCGACTCGGGCACGGTCAGCACCGTCTGCGCGAGTTCGGCGACCGGGGCCTGCCGCCACTGCGGCCCCGGCACCCCGAACACCTGCTTGACGTGCAGTACGCCGCGAACCTGGTCCAGGTCACCGTCGTACACCGGGAACCGGGAGTACCCGGTACGGACGGCGGCTTCGGCCAGGTCCGCGACCGTGGCGTCGCAGTGCAGCGCCTCGACCCGAACGCGCGGGGTCATCAGGTCTCCGGCGGTGCGCTCGCGGAACCGCAGCGAGCGGTCCAGCAGGCGCGCGGTGCCGGCATCCAGCGTGCCGCCCTGCTCGCTGGCGCGAACCAGCGAGCTGAGCTCCTCGGCGGAGCGGGCCGAGCGCAGCACCTCGGCCGGCTCGACCCCGAGCCGCGAGACGATCCAGTTGGCGGAGTTGTTCAGCGCGTTGATCACGATCCGCAGCGCCGAGGAGAACCGGGTCTGGAAGCCGGCGACGGCCCGCGCGGTCGGCAGCGGCCGGGCGATCGCCAGGTTTTTCGGCACCAGCTCGCCGAACACGATCGACAGCGCGGTCGCCAGGATCAGCGCCAGCAGCAACGACACCCCGGTTGCGGCGCCCCTTGGCAGGCCGAGCGCGGCCAGCCCGGGCGCCAGCAGGTCGGCGATTGCCGGCTCGGCCACGTAGCCGGTCACCAGCGTGGTGATCGTGATGCCGAGCTGGGCGCCGGACAGCTGGAACGACAGCGTCCGCTGGGCCCGCTGCACGCGCTGGGCGCGCTGGTCGCCGACCGACTCGACGTGCGCGTCGACCTGGCTGCGGTCCAGGGTGGTGAGCGAGAACTCGGCGGCGACGAACACCGCCATGCCCGCGGTCAGCAGGACCAGCGCGAGTACTCCGAGGACACCGAGCGCGATGCTCACGGTCGGCCCCCGAAGAAGCTGCCGGACTTGGAGTCCGGCCCGGTACTGCACCCGGGCACTGTGTGGATCACTCCAACTGTGTGTGGATCACTCCACTCGGTCGAACAGTCAGGCCAGAGATTCTAGGTGCGATCTCTAGTCTGCCGATATGGACGACCGTCAGCGAGTTGGATCGGGCTCCCCCTACGAGCAGACCGTCGGGTTCAGCCGAGCGGTCCGGGCCGGTCGGCACGTCGCCGTGTCCGGCACCGCTCCGATCTGGCCGGACGGCGAGGTCGACCCCGACCCACTCGCGCAGTCCAGGCGGTGCTGGCAGATCGCCCTGGCGGCGCTGGCCGAGCTCGGCGGCTCGGTCGAGCACGTCGTGCGCACCCGCACGTACATCACCGACCGCGCCGTCGAGGCGCCCGCGTCGCAGGCTCACGGCGAGCACTTCGCCGGCGCGCGCCCGGCGAGCACGATGGTCGTCGTCGCCGGGCTGCTGGACCCGCGGTGGGTGGTCGAGGTCGAGCTCGACGCGATCGTCCCGGACGGTCAGCCCTGACCCGTGACCGCCTCCTCCCTGCGCATCGTGACCAGCGCCCGCAGCGCCGCCCACTGCACGGTCATCGAGTGCGGCAGGCGGCCACCCGGACCGGACGACCCGACCCAGGCGACGGTGCCGCCGATGACGACGGTCGGCGGCAGCAGGATCCACCAGCCGCGGCCGCGCAGCCGGACGCCGCTGTCGGCCGGCAGGTCGGTGATCCGCGGCGCGCCCGGCGTCACCAGGAACAGCCAGTTGCCGGTCAGCGGCACCTCGACGACCGCGGGGGCGCCGTACTGGGCGAGCACGGGCAGCACGAGCTCGCCGAGCCGCGCCGGCATCTGCAACGCGTCGAAGACCTCTCCCGTCCGGCACGCGATGCCGTAGGGCTCGTCGGTCCACCAGTCGTGCGCGGTCGTCGCATCCGGCGGGCAGCGCCCGCAGATCAGCCGGTCCGCCGTCGGCGTCTCCACCGGCAGGATCGGCCAACCGACCCTCGCGTAGGCGACCGCCGCCTCCCGCAGTCGCCGGTGGAGGTCGGAAATTGGCAAGCGCCCTCCCCGTCACAAGCGTTTCGCGGAAGGGCGGCAGCAAATGATCGCGCTACCATGCCGATGCGCATGACCTAGTGACTCCGGGCACGCGCGAACCTGAGCGGGTCCGCCCCTCGAGTGAGAAGTTCGGCCGGGTGGGTGCCAGCCCACCCGGCCGTCAATGCAGTGTTCTGCCCAATCCGTGCGGCTCTGCCGCCCCGACCTCCAGTTGGTTGATGAGCGTTCGTGGGACCTCTGGCCGGCTGCACCCCGGCCCACTTATGATATTGGCAGGCCGTCCTGCTTATTGCAACGTGTTACCGGTCGCCTGGTCGGCTGGGGGAGCGGTTGCGGCTGGGCGGCGGGGGAGCGGTCGATGACCGATCCGATGAGCGACCGGCCGGCCTACAACCAGGTAGCCGAGCACCTGCGGCAGCGCATCTACGCAGGTCAGCTGCTGCCGGGCGACAAGCTGCCCAGCGAGGCCGGGCTGATCAAGCAGTTCGGCGTCTCCCGGGTGACCGCCCGCGGGGCGATCAAGGATCTGCAGGCCGAGGGCCTCATAGTGACCAGGCAGGGCAAGGGCTCGTTCGTCCGGAACCGGGAGGCCACCAGGCGCCTGCCGGCCGGCCGGTACCAGGCCGAGGCCGAGTTCGCCGCCGGGCGGGTAGCGGAACCGTCGACCTCCTACGGCTTCGACTGCACCGGTCTCGGCCCAGGCGAAAGCCACGAGCACTACCGCGTCGAGACCAGCTACCGGGAGACCCGCGCCCCCGGGCGGGTCGCCGAGCTGTTCGGCATCGGCGACAAGGCGAGCGTGCTCGAACGCCGGCTCACCTTCTTCATCGACGACCGGCCCGAGCAGCTGATCACCTCGTACCTGCCGTACGACCTGGTCCGCGGCACCCCGGTGGCCGACCCGGAGAACGAGCCGTGGCCGGGCGGCACGATCGCACAGCTGGCCTCGCTCGGCATTGTCGCGGTCGCCGTCCAGGAATCGGTCCGGTCCCGGATGCCGACCCCGGAAGAGGCCGCCAAGCTGCACCTGGCGACCGGCGTGCCGGTGCTGGTGATCACCCGGCGGACGCTGGCCGAGGACGGCCGGGTCGTGGAGGTGGCGGCCGACATCCTGCTGCCGGCCGACCGGGTGATCGTCGACTACCGGACGGACCTGCGGACGGTGTAGGAGCGGGAGTTGACAACGTTGCGGACATGCCAGCGGGCGAGCTGGCACCGGGCACGTAGGCTCGATACCCATGAGGCGGATCATGGGCACCGAGGTGGAATACGGCATCGCAGTGCCCGGCGACCCAACGGCGAACCCGGTGCTCACGTCGACTCAGGTGGTGCTCGCGTACGCGGCCGCCGCCGAGCTACCCAGGGCCCGGCGCGCCCGCTGGGACTACGAGGTGGAGTCACCGCTGCGGGACGCCCGCGGCTTCGACCTCGGCGCGCCGGGCATGCCGCCGCCGGCCGACCCCGAGCTCGACGACCTCGGCGCGGCCAACGTGATCCTGACCAACGGCGCGCGGCTCTACGTCGACCACGCCCACCCCGAGTTCTCCACGCCCGAGGTGACCAACCCGCGCGACGTCGTCGTGTGGGACAAGGCGGGGGAGCGGGTCATGGAGGAGGCCGCGCTGCGGGCGCGGACCGTGCCGGGCAACCCGCCGATCCAGCTGTACAAGAACAACGTCGACGGCAAGGGCGCCTCGTACGGCTCTCACGAGAACTACCTGATGGCCCGCTCCACCCCGTTCACCGCCGTGATCGCGGGCCTGACCCCGTTCTTCGTCTCCCGCCAGGTGGTGAGCGGCTGCGGGCGGGTCGGCATCGGGGCCGCCGGCGAGGAGGCCGGCTTCCAGCTCTCCCAGCGCTCGGACTACATCGAGGTCGAGGTCGGCCTGGAGACAACGCTCAAGCGCGGCATCATCAACACCCGCGACGAGCCGCACGCCGACGCCGACAAGTACCGCCGGCTGCACGTGATCATCGGCGACGCCAACCTGGCCGAGACCTCGACCTACCTCAAGCTCGGCACGACGGCGCTGGTGCTCGACCTGGTCGAGTCCGGGCACCGGTTCGAGGACCTGCGGCTGGCCGAGCCGGTCCGCGCGGTGCACCAGATCAGCCGCGACCCGCAGCTGCGGACCCTGGTCGAGCTCGCCGACGGGCGCAAGATGACCGGGCTGGACATCCAGCGCGCC
>DASSUA010000446.1:0-13798 GCA_035707525.1 Pseudonocardiaceae bacterium | reverse complement strand
CGACGCTCGGCGCGGTGTAGCCGACCGACCGGTGGCCCTCGTTGTTGATCGCCGAACCCAGGAGCACGACGTGGATCGGGTCCCCGGCGTCCACGGCGTCGGCGAGCGGCTTGAGCACGACGACGCCGGCGCCGTAGCCGGGCACGGTGCCGCCCGCGCGGTGGTCGAACGCGCGGCAGTGACCGTCCGGAGCCAGGATCATGCCGTCCTGGTGGACGTAACCGGTGCGCTGCGGCACGGAGATCGACACCGCCCCGGCCAGCGCGACGGCCGACTGGCCGAGCAGCAGGCTCTGGCACGCCATGTGCACCGCGACGAGCCCGGTCGAGCAGGCGGTGAACACGTTCATGCTCTCGCCGCGCAGGCGCAGCAGGTACGACACCCTGGTGGCCAGGTTGTCCGCGGACGCCCCGCCGACCGCCTCGTACAGCGAGGCCGGGTCGACGTCGGCCTGGCCGAGCACCGCGAGCAGATGGCCGGAGTTGCCGGCGCCGGCGTAGACCGAGATCCGGCCGGCGTACCGCGCGGGGTCGTAGCCGGCGTCCTCCAGCGCCGCCCACGCCAGCTGCAGGAACACCCGCTGCTGCGGGTCCGTCCAGCGCGCCTCGCGCGGCGCGATACCGAACAGGTCGTGGTCGAACAGGTCGGCGCCGTCGAGCACGCCGCCGGCCGGCACGAAGCCGGGCAGCGACCGCTGGTCGGGCACGAGCGGCGACGGCTCGGGATCGTCGAAGAACGAGATCGACTCGACGCCGGCGCGTAGGTTCCGCCAGTAGGTCGCCAGGTCGGGCGCGCCGGGGAACGCCCCGGCCATCCCTATGACCGCGATCTCGTTGCCGGACGGTTCCGTCATCGACCTCTCCGGGTTCGCCTGGCCAAGGCCCGGCGCCTGGCTGCGGCGTAGTCGTCCGGATCGGGACCGGCATCATCGGGGGTGGCACCGTCGGGGGTGGCACCGTCGAGCCGCCGCGCCAGCGCCTCGACCGTCGGATGCTCGAACAGGTGGGTGACCGGCACCTCGATGCCGAGCCGCTCGCCCAGCTCGCCGGTCACCCTGGCGACCTGCAGGGAGCTGCCGCCGAGCTCGTCGAAGAAGTGGTCACGGACGCCGATCGACTCGTGCCCGAGCACGTCGGCCCACACCCGGGCGACCGTCCGTTCAAGCTCGGTGCGCGGGGCGAGCCGGTCCCCCAGGCCGCGGTCGGCCGGCTGCGGCGCCGGCAGGGCGGCCCGATCCAGCTTGTGGCTCGCGTTCAGCGGCAGCTCGTCGAGGTAGACGAACGCGGCCGGCACGAACGGCTCCGGCAGCTGCGCGCGCAACGCCGCGCGAAGGTCGGCCACGGCCGGCCGTGGGCCGTCGGCCACCAGGTACGCGACCAGTTCGGTGCCGCCGGGCGACGGCCTGGGCACGACGGCCGCGTCGCGCAGCGAAAACAGCTCGCGAAGCGCGGCGGTGACCTCACCCGGCTCGACCCGGACCCCGCGGACCTGCACCTGGTCGTCGACCCGCCCGAGGAGGTCCAGCCGGCCGTCCGGCAGCCAGCGCGCGAGGTCACCGGTGCGGTACAGGCGCGCGCCGGGGGTGGCGGTGAACGGGTCCGGCAGGAACCGCTCGGCGGTCAGGTCCGGCCGGCCCAGGTAGCCGATCGCAACGCCCGCGCCGCCGACGAACAGCTCGCCGGGCATCCCCTGGGCGACGGGCTCGAGGCGGTCGTCGAGCACGTAGGTGCGTACGTTCGGCAGCGGGCGGCCGATCGCGGGACGCTCGCCGTCGGGTCGGCAGGCGTCGAGCGCCGCGCTGATCGATGTCTCGGTCGGACCGTAGGCATTGACGAACACGTGCCGCGACGCCCACCGTTCGACCAGCTTCGCGGTGCTCGGCTCGCCGCCGACGAGCAGCGCCCGCAGGTCGGGCAGCGCCGCATCAGGGAACGCCGCATCAGGGAACGCCGCATCAGGGAACGCCGAATCGGGGAGCGCCGGGTCAGGGAGCGCGTTGAGCAGCGACGGCGGCAGGTTCGCGACATTGATCCGCTGCTCGCGCAGGAACCGGACCAGCTCGCGCCCGGGCAACGTCGCCTCCGGCGGCGCGATCACCAGGGTCGCCCCGTGCAGGTGCGCGATGGTGATCTCGAGGATCGACACGTCGTAGGCGCACGAGGCGAGGTAGGCGACCCGGTCCGCCGCCGACAGGCCGACCGAGGCCGCCTCGGCACGGACCGCGTTGCCCGCACCGAGGTGCGGGACCAGCACGCCCTTGGGCCGGCCGGTCGAGCCCGAGGTATAGATGACGTAGGCGAGGTCGCCGGGCGCGACCTCGGGGCAACCGGTGACCGGCTGGCCGTCATCGTCGATGGGCGGCTCGTCCAGGCACAGCCGCGGCGGCTCGCCCTCGATCGGCGCCATGGCCGCGTGCGCGAGCAGCACCCGCGGTCGCGCCTCGGCGACCAGCCACTGCAGGCGGCGCCGCGGCAGCCGCGGTTCCAGCGGAACGTAGCCCGCGCCGGCCTTGAGCACGGCCCAGAACGCCACGACGGCGTCCTCGTGCCGCGGCAGCAGCACGCCGACCAGGTCGCCGCGGCGGACCCCGTACCGCTCGCGCAAAGTCGCCGCCAGGCGGCCGGCGCGCCGGTCGAGTTCGGCGTAACTGAGCCGCCGCTCGCCGCACACGACGGCGGTTGCCTGCGGACGCGCCGCGACCTGGCGCTCGAACTGTCCGGGCAGCGTCCCCGGTTCGGGCCGCGGCACCGCGCCGCCGTCCGCGAGCGCCAGCATGGCCGCACGCTCGCCGCGGTCCATCGTCTCCAGCGCCCCCAGCGGGGTGTCCGGCCTGGTCAACGCGTCGGAAAGCAGCGTGTTGAACTGCCGGACGAGACCGGCCATCGCCGGCGCCTCGAACAGGTCGGCGCCGTACTCCAGGCTTCCGGAAAGGCCGCCGCCGGTCTCGGCCAGCGTGAGCGCCACGTCAAACGTCGTGCTGCCGTCGTCGAGCCGGTACGGCTGCACGTCCAGCGGCCCCAGCCGCAGCCTGGCAGTCTCGTCGGCGACGGCGAACGCGCCGAGGTCGGGCAGGCCGGGCGGCGCCTGCTGCAGCGTGAGCATCGCCTGCATGACCGGGGAGCGGCCAGGGTCGCGCGGTGGGCGCACCGCCTCGACCAGCCGGCCGAACGGCACCAGGTTGTCCAGCGCGCCGAGCACCGCCTGCCGGGCCTGGCCGACCAGTTCGCGGAACGTGTGCTCGGCCCGGGGCCGCAGGCGCAGCGGCACCGGCGTGACGAAGTAGCCGATCGAGCGGGCCGTTCGGCGGTCCTCGCGACCTGCGGTCGGCGTACCGACCACCACGTCGTTGCCGGCGTACCTGGCCAGCACCGCGGCGAACCCGGCGAGCAACGTGACGAACCTGGTCACCCCGGCCCCTGCGGCGAACGCGTCGAGCGCGGCCACCGTCCCCGGCTCCAGCCGCACCGGCTGCGACGCCGCGTGCAGCGACGGCACCCGTGGACGAGCCCGCCTGGTCGGCAGCTCCAGCGCCGCCGGCGCACCATCGAGCACCCGGCGCCAGTAGCCGAGCCGGCCCTGGTCGACGCGCCCGCCCGGCCGGACCACCGCAGGCCGCCCAGTTGGCCCGTTGCCCGCATAAAGGGCCAGCAGGTCGTCCACCAGCACCGAAAGCGACCAGAAGTCCGAGACGACATGGTGGACCGACAGCAGCAGCACATGGTCGTCCGCCGTCGCCGTGTACAGCGTCACCCGCAGCAGCGGCCCGCGCTCAAGGTCGAACGGCCGCTCCGCGTCCTGCAGCACCAGCCGCCGAAGCTCCCGCTCGTCGACCCCCTCGGCGGCCCGCCGCCGCAACACCGGCTCGGCGAAATCGACCACCCGCCAAACCGGCTCGCCACGTACCTCCGGGAGGCACGAGCGCAGCGCGGGGTGACGCCGCACCAGTTCCGTGAACGCCCTCTCGAGCCGCTCCACGTCGAGCGCCGATCGAATCCGCACCGCCCGCGTGATGTGATGCGCCCGCCCCGACGCCGCCATCCTCTCCAAGAACCAAAGCCCACGCTCCCCCTCCCCCACCCCCCACGGCGTGTCGTCCGTTTCGGTACGCATGTTGCACGTTTCGGTACGCGTGTCGCCCGTTCGGCGACGCGCGCCGTCCGCTCCAGAACGCGTGTCGCCCGTTCGGTGACGCGTGTCGTCCGTTTCGGTACGCGAGTTGCACGTTTCAGTACGGGAGTCGTCCGCTTCAGAACGTGTGTCGCCCGTTCGGCGCTGTGTGTCGTCCGCTTCAGAACGTGTGTCGTCCGTTCGGCGACGCGCGCCATCCGTCTCGTGACTCGTGTCGCCCCCCGCGGCGGCAGCCATCGCTCGCGGCTCGAGCCCGGGCACCGGTGACTGGCCTTCCGAGCTGTTCACCTCGCCTACCGGTCCGGACGAGCTCCGCTCCGGAACGTGCAGTTCATGGTCCGAAGCGGACGACTCCCGTACCGAAACGTGCAACTCGCGTACCGAAACGGACGACATGCGTACTGGAACGGACGACACGCGGGTGGAGAGGTCGCGGAGGGTGAGGGTGCCTAGTAGGTGTGATAGAGGGATGTCGAGGCCGAAGTGCTCGTCTAGCGCGTGTTTTAGCTCGACGGCGCGTAGGGAGTCGAGGGCCAGGGCGGTGGAGACCGGTTCGTCGCGGTTGGGGGCCGAAGCTAGCTGGGAGAGCAGGGTTTGCACGGGGTCGGCGGGTGCGCCGCCGACGAGTGCGCCGGACTCGTCCCAGCGGGCCACCACGCCTGCGGACCACTGGCCGCCCAGCAGCGCCTCGCGGCATGCGTGGCGCTGGATCTTGCCGCTGGACGTCTTCGGTATCCGCCTGGGCTCGAGCAGCACGACCGCGACCGGGTTCACCTCGGCGGAGGCGGCGAGCACGCGGCGGATCCCGGCCACGACCGAGTCGACGGGCGAAGCCCCGGACACCTCGCAGGCGACGGCCACCCGCTCCGCACCGTCGACGTCAAGGGCGAACGCGGCGGTGCAGCCCGGCCGCACGCCGGCGACCTCCTGCTCGATCGCGTGCTCCAGGTCCTGGGGGTGGACGTTGCGGCCGCGAATGACGATCACGTCCTTGAGCCGCCCGGTCACCACGAGCTCACCGGAGTCGAGGAAGCCCAGGTCGCCCGTGCGCAGGTAGCGCCGGCCGTCGACAACGGCCTCGTCGAGCGGGCGCCCCCAGTACCCGCGCGCGACGCTGGGCCCGCTGACCACGATCTCGCCGACCGCGCCGGGTGGGCACGGTGCCGACGTAGCGGGGTCGATCACGGCCAGGTGCTGGTCGCCGAGGACCCGGCCGCACGAGACGTGCTCGGCGTCACCGTTGCGCACGAGCCGGGGACGGCCGCCGGTGACGATGAGCGTCGCCTCGGCGAGGCCGTAGCACGGGTAGAACGCCTCCGGCCGGAACCCGGCGACGGCGAACGCCGAGGCGAACCGGTCCAGGGTCTGCGCGCGCACCGGCTCGGCGCCGCAGAACGCCAGCGACCACCGGGACAGGTCCAGCGCGGCGCGTTGCGATGCGGTGCTCTTGCGCACGCACAGGTCGTAGGCGAAGTTCGGGCCGCCGCTCATGGTCACGCCGTACCGCGAGATCGCCTCCAGCCAGCCGATCGGCCGCCGCAGGAACTCAAGCGGTGACATCAGCACGGTCGGCATCCGCACGTAGAGGGGCTGCAGGATGCCGCCGATCAGGCCCATATCGTGGTACGGCGGCAACCAGCTCAGGCCGACCTCGCCGGACGAGGTGCCGAACCCGCCGCGCACGAGCGAGGCGTTGTGCATCAGGTTGCCGTGATCGAGCAGGACGCCCTTCGGCGAGCCGGTCGAGCCGGAGGTGTACTGCAGCAACGCCGGCGTCTGCGCCGTCACACGCGGCAGCGAAGGACCGGCGGGCGGGTCCGCAGGCGGGGTGTCGGTGGCGAGCCAGTCCAGGCCCGGCGCGACCGAGCCGGCCGCCACTGTGCCGGCCGCCGCTGTGCCGGCCGCCGCTGTGCTGGCCGCCGCTGTGCTGGCCGCCAAGATAAGCCACGACTCGCTGAGCGCCAGCCGCGCGCCGCAGTCGGCGATCAGCGCGCGCAGCCGAGGCAGCGTGCGGTCCAGGCGCGCCGGGTCCGGCGGGTAGGCCGGCACCGCGATCGCCCCGGCGTACAGGCAGCCCAGGAAGCCCTCGACGTAGGAGCGGCCGGGCGGGTACAGCAGCAGGACCGGGCGACCGGTCTCGCCTCGCGAGATCACCGCCGCGGCGATGCGCCGCGCGGCCGAGTCCAGCTCCGCGTAGTTGACCCAAACGGGCCTATCGGGTAAACCGTCGACGAACGCGAACGCCCGGTCGACCCCGCATGACTGAGCGTGCCGTTTCAGCAGTTCGACAACCGTCACCACAAAGCAAGCTAGGTCGGCCTAACTGCCCCCGCAATCCGGCGACCGGCCGCAGGCGTTCCTACTCGATCGTCAGGATCAGAGGGTGACGATCTGGCGCACCACCGACGTGTCGGCCGGGCCGAGACCGTAGGAGACCGGCACGACCGAGTCGGGGCGCGGGCCGACCAGGTCGGCCACCTCGGCGGGCAGCCCGACCGTGTAGTCGGACACCTCGACGACGAGCGGCGCACCGGCCTGGACCGCGCAGCTGAGCTCGAACCCCTGAGACGAGCCGAAATGAGCGAACACCACGCCGCCGCGCTCGCCCGCGTTCTCGCCGAGCCGCTCGGCGCTCAGCTCCTGGCCGGCGACCGTGCACGAGCGCAGCGGCTCCAGGGGCAGCCGGACCTGCAGCTGCCAGGCGTCCCGCTGCGACTGCACGAGGAACCGCACGGTCCTGACCTCGCCCGCGGTCGTGTCGGCGAGCAGCTTCACGGCCGGCGGCTCGAGCTCGACGTCGCCGGCCCGGGCCGCCAGCAGGCGCTCGCCGGCATGCTCCGGCAGGTAGGTGAGGGCGGAGATGTCGCCGGGCGAGCCGCCGAGGGCCCGCGTGGTCCACTCGTCGGGTTCGGGGTCGCCGGTCAGCCACCACGACGTGCCGTCGACGGCGTCACGCACGTACACCAGTGCGTCCGGCCGGCGCTCGGCCGGCGAGAACCCCGAGTCCGCGACCGCGACGCCGAGCATGACCACGGCCAGCAGCAACGCCGCCCCGCCGAGCACCAGCGGCCTCGGCAGCGGCGCCAGCAGCGGCACCAGCGTCAGGCCGCCGAGCACGGCGAACGCCACCGCGACCGCGGCGAGCGAGATGCCGAGCGCCACGAACAGGTTGTTGACCAGCGGGACGAACAGCACGACCGCGACGGCCGGCGCCAGCGCCGCCAGCACGACACCAAGAGGCCCCTCGAGCCGCCCGAGGGCGGCCAGCCACACCGCCGGCAGCCCCGCCAGCAGCGGCCACTGCCACAGGTAGCTCGCCCCCGGCACGGTGAACGCGCACAGCACGAGCAGCCCCGCCGGCACGAGCAGCCCGCCGGCCAGCAGCTCCCCGGCCGACCAGCGCCGCAGCAGGCCGGCCATGGCGAGCAGGGTGGCGAGCGCGACCAGCGTGAACCCGGCCAGGAACGCCGCCCGCTCGTACGGCTCGGACAACGGCAACGTGGCCAGGTCCGGGCGCAGCAGCAGCACGAGCTGCCACAGCCCGACCGCGACCGCCCCGGCGATGAGCGGCGCCGCGGCGGCGAGCCCGGCGCTCCCGAGCACCCGGAACGGCCGCAGGGAAAACCGCCGCGCCGCCATGGCCACCGCCGCCAACAGCGCGAGCGCGGTCACCAGCGCCAGCGGGACCGCCCACGACGCCGGGTAGTGCACGACGAACCTGGCCAGCACGTCGAAGTAGACCGCGTCGCCGCCGCGCAGGGTGCGCAGGTCGGTGCCGCCGAGCTCATGCAGCAACGCCAGCATGGTCGCGCCGTGGTGCTGCAGGCTGTCCTGGCTGAGCCGCTGCGGGGTGTCGGTCTCGGAGTGGTAGTCGTGCAAACCGCCGATGAACGCCGAGTTCAGCCCGGTCGCGCCGGCCTCGAGGAAGACGGTGAAGTCGGTGTCGTTGGGCAGCCGCCGGTACACCTCGCCGGTCAGCGAGTTCGCCACCGGCCGCGGGCTGGCGGCCGCGAACGCCCGGATCAGCGGGTGGTTGCCCGGCCCGGTCTGGAACATCCACACCGGCCCGCGGCTGCCGCGCGCCTCCCAGTTGAGCACGGCACCGTACCGGCTCAGGTCGTTGCTCGACGCGAACTGCGCCGCGCCGAGCAGCCCCAGCTCCTCGCCGTCGGTGAACAGGAACACCACGTCGTTGCGCACGCCGCCGGACATCCGAAGCGCGCGCATGGCCTCGAGCATCGCGGCGACAGCGGCGCCGTCGTCGGCCGCGCCCGGCCCGGTCGGCACCGAGTCGTAATGCGCGACGACGAGTAGTGCCCGCCCGTCGCTGAGCTGCGGGTCGCTGCCGGGCAGCCGGGCGACGACGTTGCGCACGTCCGCCGACCGGAACGGGCTGCCCTCCTCGACCCGCACCACCTCGCCGCCCTGCACCTCGACCTGCGCGCCGGCCTCGCGCGCCACGGTCTCGATGTAGCCGCGGACCCGGGCGTTGTCGTCGGTGCCGGTCGGATGCGGCCGCTGCGCGATCTGCGCGACGTGCTCCGCGGCGCGCCCGGCGGAGAACTCGGTCGCCGGCGCGCCGGCGGGCGCCGCTGGCGGCGGCGCCACCGTGACCAACGTCACCGCCCCGAGCGCGAGGAGCACGAGCAGGGCGGCCACCGCACCCGATCGGTTCACCATGGCGACGCATCATTCCGCAGAGCCGGCCGAAATTCAGAGCCGGCCGAAATTCGGTGCCGCTCACGGGTCGGGTCGACCTAACGTTGCCCGGTGGGCCACATCGAGGTCAGCCAGCTCAGCTACGTGCTGCCGGACGGTCGGCCGTTGCTGGACTCGGTGTCGTTCCGGGTCGGCGACGGCGTCAAGGCCGCGCTCGCCGGCCCGAACGGCGCCGGCAAGACCACGCTGCTGCGGCTGATAGCCGGCGACGCCGCACCCAGCGACGGGACCGTGAGCAGTTCGGGCGGACTCGGCGTGATGCGGCAGTTCATCGGCAGTGTCCGCAACAGCAGCACAATCCGCGACAGCAGCACAATCCGCGACCTGCTGCTGTCGGTCGCACCGCAGCGGCTGCGCGGCGCCGGGCAGGCCCTGCGCCGGCAGGAGGCGGCGCTCGCCGAGCGCGACGACGAGCCGACGCAGCTGCGGTATGCCCAGGCGATCACCGAGTACGTCGACGCCGGCGGCTACGACCTCGAGGTGGTCTGGGACGCCTGCACGCAGGCCGCGCTCGGCATCCCGTACGACAAGGCCTGCGACCGGCCGGTCGGCACGCTGTCCGGCGGCGAGCAGAAGCGGCTCGTGCTGGAGGCGCTGCTGCGCGGGCCCGACCACGTGCTGCTGCTCGACGAGCCCGACAACTACCTGGACGTGCCGGCCAAGCAGTGGCTGGAGGCCCAGCTGCGGGCGACCCGCAAGACGGTCCTGCTGGTATCGCACGATCGGCAGCTGCTGGCCAACGCCGTCGACCGGATCGTCACCGTCGAGGACGGGAGCGTCTGGGTGCACGGCGGCGGGTTCGCCACCTACGCGCGGGCCAGGCTGGACCGCTTCGAGCGGCTCGACGAGCTGCGCCGCCGGTGGGACGAGGAGCACGCCAAGCTCAAGGCGCTGGTCAACAACCTGCGACAGAAGGCCTCCTACAACGACGCCATGGCGCCGGCCTACCACGCGGCGCAGACCCGGCTGCGGCGCTTCGAGGACGCGGGGCCGCCGCTGCGGCCACCCAAGCGGCAGAACATCAGGATGCGGCTGCGCGGCGGCCGCACCGGCAAGCGGGTCGTAGTCTGCGAGTCGCTCGAGCTGACCGGCCTGATGAAGCCGTTCGACACCGAGATCTGGTACGGCGAGCGGGTCGCGGTGCTCGGCTCGAACGGCTCCGGCAAGTCGCATTTCCTCAAGCTGCTCGCGGAGTCGGGCGACGCGGCCACACCGTCGGTGCCGCACCAGGGAGTCGCCCGGCTGGGCGCCCGCGTCGTCCCCGGCCACTTCGTGCAGACGCACGCGCGCCCGGACCTGCACGGCCGCACCGCCGTGGAGATCGTCATGGCCGCGCACCCCGGCACCGTGGAGAACGCGATGCCCGCGCTCGCCCGCTACGAGCTCGCTGCGGCGGCCAACCAGCCGTTCGAGACCCTGTCCGGCGGGCAGCAGGCCCGCCTGCAGATCCTGCTGCTGGAGCTGTCCGGCACCACGCTGCTGCTGCTCGACGAGCCGACCGACAACCTCGACCTGGCCAGCGCCGAGGCGCTGCAGGGCGCGCTGGGGTCCTTCGAGGGCACGGTGCTCGCGGTCACCCACGACCGTTGGTTCGCCGGCGAGTTCGACCGGTTCCTGATCTTCGGCGCCGACGGGCACGTCTACGAGGCCCCGGAGCCGGTCTGGGACGAGGCCCGGGTGGCCCGCCACCGCTGACGCCTCGGCTTGACGGCCGGATCGCGATACTGCAAATTCCGCCCGGTGAGCAGCACGCGGCCGGTGCCCGAGACGCGAGACGCCGACGGTTCGGAGCTGTCGGCCGAGGACGCGTGGCACACGCTGCTCAAGTACGGGTCGTGGCGCCTGATGCGGGACGCGTTCGTGCGGTTCCGGTACGCCGACGGGTTCAGCCACTCGCGCGCGTTCGCGTTGCAGCTGTGCCTGGCCACGGTGCCGTTCCTGATCGCGCTGACCGGGTTGGCCGCCGATCTCGGGCAGGACCGCGGCGGCGAGGTGATTGCGCGCACGATGCTCGTGCTGACCCCCGGCGGCAGCGACGCGATCGTCGCCGACGTGCTGTCCGGCCAGGAGCGCGCCGACGAGGCCGGCGAGGTCGCGCTTACGCTCGGTCTGCTCACCGGGCTGGTCGCACTCACCATGGCGATGGCGCAGGTCGAGCGCGGGGCCAACCGCGTGTACGGAGTGGAGCGGGACCGGCCGGCGCTACGCAAGTACCTGCGGGCCGCGGTGCTTGCGGTCACCGCCGGTGTCGCGGCCCTCGCCGGGTTCCTGGTGATCGTCGCCGGCGGACCGTTCGGGGAGGCGATCCAGGAGACCTACCGCTGGGGCGACGCCGCGGAGACGGTCTGGGACTGGGTGCGCTGGCCGGCCGGCATCGCGCTGGCGGTCACGGCGATCGCGGCGATGTTCGAGTGGGCCCCGCGGCGGCGGCAGCCGGGGGCGTCCTGGCTCGCGTTCGGGGCCGCGATCTCGGTTCTGCTGTGGCTGCTGGTCAGCCTGGCGCTGGCCGCCTACGTCGCCGGCAGCGGCTCGTTCGGCGCCACGTACGGCCCGCTCACCGCGGTAATGGCGTTGCTGCTGTGGGCGAACCTCACCGGCATCGCGCTGTTTCTGGGTTTGGCGTTCGCCGCCCAGCTCGAGGCGGTCAGGGCCGGGGTGCCGAGCCCCGCCCAGCGCGACCGCTGGCAGGCCCCCGACGAGCTAGCGGAGCAGGCGAGCGGCGGCGGCCATGGCGCGTAGCTTGCCGGCGGCGCTGCCGCGCGGCAGGTACTTCATGCCGCAGTCGGGGGCGATCACGATCCGCTCCGGCGCCAGGTAAGCAAAGGCGCGCTCGGTGCGCCGGGCGACCACCTCGGCCGGCTCGACCTCGGGCGTGGACAGGTCGATCACCCCGAGGATGATCGTCTTGCCCGACAGGTCGGCGAGCACGCCGAGGTCGAGGCCCGACTGCGCGGTCTCGATCGAGATCTGGTCGGCCGGGCACGCGGCCAGCTCCGGCAGGAACGAGTAGCCGGACGGGCGGTCGTGGATGATCGCCGCGTAGCCGAAGCACAGGTGCACGGCGGTCGTGCCGGCGATCCCGGCCAGCGCCGCGTTGACCGCGGTCAGGCCGTAGTCCCTGGCCGCCTGCGGGCGGGCCTGCAGGTACGGCTCGTCGATCTGGACGATGTCGGCGCCGGCCTCGAACAGGTCGCGGATCTCGGCGTTGACCGCGGCGGCGTAGTCCATGGCGGCCGCCTCGAGGTTTGGGTAGTGGTCGTTCTGGGCCTGCTGGGTCATGGTGAACGGGCCGGGAACGGTGATCTTGATCGGGCGGCCGGTGCGCGCCCGCAGGAACCTCACGTCGTCGACCTGCACGGGCCCCGGGCGCCGGATCGGGCCGACGATTCGCGGCACCGGGTTGGGGTGGCCACTGCGGTCCAGCGCGGTGCCCGGGTTGTCGAGGTCCAGACCGTCCAGCCCGGTGGCGAAGTGGTTGGAGTAGCTCTCCCGCCGCATCTCGCCGTCGGTGAGGATGTCGAGCCCGGCGTCCTCCTGCTCCCAGATCGCCAGCACCGTCGCGTCGTCCTGGGCCTGGCGGAGGAACTCGGGCGCGACCCGCCACAGCTCCCTGGCCCGCACCCGCGGCGGGAACCGGCCGGCGAGCGCCGCGCGGTCGATCAGCCAGTCGGGCTGGGCATAGCTGCCGACCAGCGAGGTGGGAACAGCGGCAGCGTCAAGGCATCCTCCGGTCAGGGGACGAGCACGATCCGGCCGCCCGGGGCGCCGGCGGCCTGCCGGGCCCAGGCGGCCGGGGCCTCGTCGAGCGGGACGGTCTCGTGGTCGACGGTGAGCGCGCACCGGCTCACGTCGCGATGTCGGGATACGGCAGCGAGAATCCCGCGAGCCGGCGGGCGTACTCGAGCTGGAAGCCGAGCGGCTCGGCATGGTCGCGCTCGAACATCGCGATGAACAGCGTGAGCGTCAGGAACGGGTGGGCGCCGAGCTCGAACAGCTTGGGGTAGTCGTGCCCGCGCAGCGCCTCGCGCTCGACGTCGTCGAAGCGCAGCCACGTGCTCGCCTCCTGGTCGGCGCAGTTGAGGATGCGGTTGGCCTGCTCGGCCTCCCACCAGTCGACGGTGCCGTGCGGGTCCTCCCGGTACCGCTCGACCAGCTCGGGGTCGCGGTCGACCGTGAACAGGAACTTGTCGAGCAGGTACCTGCTCACGAGCGAGCTCCGTTCGGGTACCAGGTGAAGTAGGCCTCCATCGTGTGGAACAGGTCGTAGGTGTCGACGTAGTCGGCCTTGGCGCCCTCGCCGGCCACGCCCATCATCAGCATGAAGTCCATGAAGCCGTGCGTGGCGTTGCCCGGCGCGTGCAGGCTCTCCAGCGTCACCTCCGCCAGGCAGCCCTCCAGGTCCCCGGTGGAGATCCACTCGACGGCCTTGCGATCGAACTGCGGGTCCGGCCCGTGCGGCCCGAACTGTCGCGGCCCGCCCAGCTCGAGCGACAGGTGCCCGGTGCCGATCACCGCGACCCGCTGCCGCGACGGCCAGGACTCGACCAGCTCCCGGATGGTCCGGCCGAGCTGCACGAACCTGGAAGGCCGCGGCAGGGGCGGCGCGAAGATGTTGGTGTAGACCGGCACGATCGGCAGGTCGTTGCGCGGGCGCAGCGTGATGATCGGGCACGTGATCGAGTGGTCTATCCGCAGCTCGTTGGAGAACGCCAGGTCGAAGCCCGCGTCCAGGCCCTCGCGCAGCAGGTACGCCGACAGGTCCTCCTGGCCCCGCATCAGCATCCGGGGCAGGCCGAACTCGCGCTCCTCGTTGTAGAAGTTGGCGTCGTAGAACGGCGCCTTGCCGATCAGGAACTGCGGCATGTTGTCCAGCCACAGCTGGTGGAAGTGGTCCGAGCCGACCATCACCAGCACGTCGGGGCGGGCCCTGGTGAGCGTCTCCCGGAACGCC
>DASSUA010000445.1:0-6539 GCA_035707525.1 Pseudonocardiaceae bacterium | reverse complement strand
TACGCCTTGAGCGAATCCGAGTTGCCCGCCGCACGCTCCCGTGTTCGGCTCGGCTGGTCAGTCGTTCGAGGAACGGAGCAGGTCGTGGCCGAAGCGCGGCAAGCACTGGTGCTGCACCTGGCCGGCGGCGGTGAGCCGGTGTGGATCGCCGTGTCCGGACAGACCGCCGACGAACTCGCCCCTCGCCTGTCCGACCTGGTCACAGGCGGCGGTATCCAGGAGATCGAGACCGCGGACGGCCGGCAGGCGGTGATCAACTTTCACCACGTCGCCTTCGCGATGCTGACGACGCCACCACCGCTGGCCAGCAGTTACGGCAACAGCGCGCGGTGAGACGCACCGAACTATCGCCGGGCGGGTCGGCCGCCCGAAACGCGCAACTCGCGTACCGAAACGCGCAACTCACGTACCGAAACGCGTAACTCGCGTACCGAAACGGACGACACGCGTAGCGGAGCGGGCGACATGCCGGGGGGCGCCGCTTATAGGAGGCAGAGGGGGTTGAGGCGGTGGTCGGGATCTAGGGCTGATTTGGCGGCATGTAGGGCGGCGGCGAACGGTTCCGGGCGCTGGTGGCGATAGCCGTCGAGGTGGTCGCGTCCCACCGCGTGATGGTGCGTGACGGTGCCGCCGGCGGCCAGCACGGCCGAGACTGCGACCTGTTTCACCCGGTCCCACGTTTCCAGCTCGGCCCCACGACGGACCGGGGCGAGCACCGTGAAGTAGGGCGCCGCGCCGTCCGGATAGGCATGGGTGATGCGGCACGAGACGTGGCACGGCTCGCCCAGGGCCTCATGCACGGCAGCGGTCACCGATTCGTGCAGGGCGCCGAACCGGTCCCAGGTCACCGCGGTCTCGAACGTTTCCACGAGGACGCCGAGCCGGACGAGGGCGTCGCGCAGGTACGGCATGGCCAGAAACGACGACCGCCAGGACTGCTCGGCCTCCGCTCCGGCGCCGATGTCCTCCCACGCCCCGCCGTGATCGCGTGACCGCCGAAGCGCCGCGGCCAGCCGGCCTTCCACCGGCTCGTCGGCCGACTCGAAACCGAGCAGCAGCCCGCACCGGTCGCCGTCACCGCAGGCCGTGCGGGCCGCCTCCCCGGCATCGAGCAGCCGCAGGTTGCTCGGCGCCAGCCCGGACTGGGCGATGTCGCGAACCGCGTCGACCCCCGCGCCCCAGGACGGAAACCACACCGAGCGTGAGGCGCGGCACGCGGGCCGCGGCCGCACCCGCAGCCACGCCGACGTGATCACGCCGAGGGTGCCCTCGGAACCGAGCAGCCAGCCGTCCGGCGACGGCCCGGCGCCGGAGGCCGGCAGCCGACGGCTCTCCCACACCCCCGCGTAGGAAAGAGCGCGCACCGACTCGACCAGGTCGTCGATGTGCGTCTCTACGGTCGCAAAGTGACCACCGGCCCTGGTCGCGATCCAGCCGCCGACCGTGGAGAACTCGAACGACTGCGGGTAGAACCGCGCGGTCAGGCCGTGTTCGGACAGCTGCCGCTCCAGGGCCGGACCCGACGCCCCGGCCTGGACCCGGGCGGCCAGCGACACCGGGTCGATCTGCGTCACCTCGTCGAGCCGCCCGAGGTCCAGGGTGATCACGCCGTCGAAGCGGGCCGGCACGCGCGGCTCGATGCCGCCTACGACGCTCGTGCCGCCGCCATGCGGGATCACCGCCGCGTTCACCGTCGAGGCCCAGTCCAGGACGGCCATCACGCCGGTCTCTGACCTGGGTCGCACCACGACGTCGGTCGGGTGGTCGATCCGGCCGCGGAACGCGCGCACGACGTCGCGGTATGCCTGGCCCGACGAGCAGCGCACCCGGTCGAGCGGGGTCGACGAGCCGAGGTCGCGCAGTGGCGGCGGCAGCGTCAGGCGCGGCGGCGGAAGCGGGATCGACTCGAGCGGAACCGGGTCCTCGGCCTGGTCGGCTCCGAATCCCAGCATGGCGCGTACGGTGCCGGCCAGCTCCCCCGCCGGCAGCGCCGCGTCCGCGTATCCCCACCCCCACCAGCTGCGCGCACGGCCCACCGGTCGCACGCTATCCCCCGCGGAGCACGGGCCGAAACGTGCAACATGCGTACTGAAACGGACGACATGCGTACTGAAACGGACGACACGCGGATCGAAACGGACGACACGCTGGGAGGTGGGGTGGGGGCGGGGGCCGTAGGCTTGCGCGCCGTGTCACGGGCTGGCCTGGACAAGAACCCGAAGGCGGTCGCCGCGATGTTCGACGGCGTCGCGAGGCGCTACGACCTGACGAACACGTTGCTGTCGGTCGGGCAGGACCATCATTGGCGGCATCAGACCAAGCGCGCGCTGCACCCGAGGCTGGGGGAGCGGGTGCTCGACGTCGCGGCCGGAACCGGGGTGTCCACGGTCGAGCTGGGGCGCTCCGGCGCGTGGTGCGTCGCGGTCGACTTCTCGCTGGGCATGCTGCGGGCGGCGGCCGGGCGGAACGTGCCGAGGGTGGCGGCGGACGCGCTGCGGTTGCCGTTCGCCGACGGGGTGTTCGACGCCGTGACGATCGCGTTCGGGCTGCGCAACCTGGTCGACACCGAGGCGGGGCTGCGCGAGATGGCCAGGGTGACAAGGCCCGGGGGTCGGATCGTGGTGTGCGAGTTCTCCACGCCGTCGTGGCGCCCCGTGCGGCTGGGCTACCACCGCTACCTGATGCGGGCGCTGCCTGCGATCGCCGGCAAGGTGTCCTCGAACCCGGAGGCCTACCGCTATCTCGCCGAGTCGATCCGCAGCTGGCCGGACCAGCGCGCGCTCGCCGAGCGGATCGCCGACGCCGGCTGGACCGACGTGGCGTGGCGCAACCTGTCCGGCGGCATCGTGGCGATGCACCACGCCATCAAACCCTGACGCCGTCAAGCCCTGACGCCGTCGAACCCTGACGCCGTCAAACCGTGACGCCGTCGAACCCTGACGACCCGGGCTGTTACCAACGCGCGGGCGTTACCTAGACTCGGCGTGGGAGAGTTCGTGAACGGATTCACAAGCTCGGGGAGTCGCCGTGACGGGCCGCCATGACATGGGCAGTGACGCCGTCGCCGACGTGATCGTGGTCGGCGCCGGGCCGGCCGGCTCGACGGCGGCGACCCACCTGGCCAGGGCCGGTCTGGACGTCATCGTCCTGGAGAAGTCGATCTTTCCGCGCGAGAAGGTGTGCGGCGACGGCCTCACCCCGCGCGGGGTCAAACAGCTGATCGACCTGGGGGTCGACACCGGCCCGGACGCCGGCTGGTTGCGCAACAAGGGCCTTCGGGTGCTCGGCGGCGGCGTCACGCTCGAGCTGCCGTGGCCGGCGCTCGCCACGTTCCCGCCGTACGGCCTGGTCCGGCCGCGCCAGGACTTCGACGAGCTGCTGGCCAGACACGCCGAGAAGGCCGGCGCCCGGATCCACGAGAACACCACCGTCACCGAGGCGGTCATCGAGGGCGGCCGGGTCACCGGCGTGCGCGCCAGGGCGGGCGAGGAGCGCCGGCCGGTCAGCTACCGGGCGCCGCTGGTCGTCGCGTGTGACGGCGTGTCGGCGCGGGTGGCGCTCTCGGCGGGCATCCAGCGTCGCGACGACCGCCCGATGGGGGTCGCCGTGCGCCGTTACTACACGAGCCCGCGCACCAACGACGACTTCCTGGAGAGCCACCTCGAGCTGTGGGACCGGTCCGACCCCGGCCAGCCCAAGCTGCTGCCCGGCTACGGCTGGATCTTCGGCATGGGCGACGGCACGTCCAACGTCGGCCTCGGCATCCTGTCCACGTCGAAGGCCTACGGCCGCACCGACTACCGCGCGCTGCTCAAGAGCTGGCTGGACGGCACGCCCCAGGAGTGGGGCTACCGCGACGAGAACGCCGTCGGCAAGGTTGGCGGCGCCGCGCTGCCGATGGGCTTCAACCGCACCCCGCACTACCGCGACGGGTTGCTGCTGGTGGGCGACGCCGGCGGCATGGTCAACCCGTTCAACGGCGAGGGCATCGCCTACGCGATGGAGTCCGCCGCGCTCGCCGCCGAGTGCGCGGTGCAGGCACTGGCCCGGCCGGAGGGGCCGCTGCGCGAACTGGCGCTGCGCCATTACCCGGTCGCCTTGCGGCAGGCGTTCGGCAGCTACTACCGGCTGGGCAACGCGTTCAGCCGGCTGATCGGCCATCCCACGATCATGCGCGGGGCGACCAAGTACGGAATGCCGAGACCGACGCTCATGCGCTTCCTGCTCAAGCTGCTGGCGAACCTCTACGACACCAGGGACGGCGATGCCATGGACCGAGTGATCACCGCAATGACCAGGCTGGCACCCAGTGCTTAGGGCTGCCTAACTCCGGTGCTCTGCCGGCACACCCCGTAATGTGCCAGACGAAGGTCACCAGCGTTTCAGCAAGCGGGAACTACGATAAAGACAGCGAGGAGCCGATGCTGGCGCCTTACGTACCACTGGTGGTGATGTTCCTGGTCGCCGCCGCGAATGCCGTGCTGCTCGTCTTCCTGGCGCACGCGATCGGCCCACGGCGGTACAACCGGGCCAAGCTCGACGCCTACGAATGCGGCATCGAGCCGTCGCCGCAGCCGGTCGTCGGCGGCGGCCGGATGCCCGTGGCCTACTACCTGACCGCGATGCTGTTCATCCTGTTCGACATCGAGATGGTCTTCCTCTACCCGTTCGCCGTCGCCGCGGACGAGCTCGGCGTGTTCGGGCTGGTGGAGGTGGCCCTGTTCATCGCGACGGTCGGCTTCGCCTACGCCTACGTGTGGCGGCGCGGCGGTCTGGATTGGAACTGAGATGGGCCTGGAAGAGAAGCTGCCCAACGGCATCCTGCTGGCCAGCGTCGAGAAGCTGGTCAACTGGACCCGCAAGTCCTCGCTGTGGCCGGCGACCTTCGGCCTGGCCTGCTGCGCTATCGAGATGATGACCACCGGCGGCCCGCGTTACGACCTCGCCCGTTTCGGCATGGAGGTGTTCCGGGCCAGCCCTCGGCAGGCCGATCTGATGATCGTGGCCGGCCGGGTGAGCAACAAGATGGCCCCGGTGCTGCGGCAGATCTACGACCAGATGCCCGAGCCGCGCTGGGTGCTGGCGATGGGCGTCTGCGCCTCGTCGGGCGGCATGTTCAACAACTACGCGATCGTGCAGGGCGTCGACCACATCGTGCCGGTCGACATGTACCTGCCCGGCTGCCCGCCGCGCCCCGAGATGCTCATGGACGCCATCCTCAAGATCCACCAAAAGATCATGGACGAGCCCCTCGGCCCGTCCAGGACGGCCGCCGCGGTCGAGGCCGGCCATCGGACCGAACTGCTTCCCTCCTCGGTGCGCTACGGAAAGAAGAAGGCGTGAGCGAGCCAACCGAGGGCCGGCCCGGCGGGCGGCCCAGCGAGCGCAGCGGGCAGGCCCCCGAGGTCGAGCCGCAGGTGATGGGCACCACCGAGGGGACCCCACGGACGTCGGGCCCGGACAGAGGCGGGTCGGAGCCCGAGGTGATGGCGACCGCCGGCCCCGAGACCGCCGGCCCGGCGACCGCGGGCGTCGCGGCGGCCGAAGCGGGCGTCACGCGTACCGAAACGGACGACATGCGTACCGAAACGGACGACACGCGTAGGGGGGCGGGGGCGGCGGAAGCGGGGCCTGGGGGGGAGCACAGTTCCGCGCAGATGTCGAGCGGGCAGCAGGCCGAGCACGAGGCGCGCGGCGGCATCGTCGCGGGGCGGGCCCGCCGGGGGATGTTCGGCGTCAGGGACGCGGGCGACACCTCCGGGTATGGCGGGCTGCAGTTGGCGGCCTACGTGCCGGCGCCGTCGGTGCGGCCGTACGGCGGGTGGTTCGACGAGTTGGTCGACGCGCTGGCGACGATCATGGCCGACCGCGGGGTGCCGGCCGACGCCGTGCAGCAGGTGACGGTGGACCGCGGGGAGATCACGTTCTACGTCCGGCGCGAGCACCTGGTGCCGCTGTGCCGGCTGCTGCGCGACGACCCGGCGATGCGCTTCGAGATGTGCATGAGCGTCTCCGGGGTGGACTACGGCACCGACGTGCCGCAGCGCCTGCACGCGGTGTACCACCTGCTGTCGATGACCTACCGGCGGCGGGTGCGGCTTGAGGTGGCGCTCGCCGTCGACGACCCGCACGTACCGTCCATTGTGGACGTCTACCCGACCGCCGACTGGCACGAGCGGGAGACGTGGGACATGTTCGGCATCGTCTTCGACGGTCACCCGGCGCTGACCCGGATCCTGATGCCGGACGACTGGGACGGCCACCCGCAGCGCAAGGACTACCCGCTCGGCGGCATCCCGGTGGAGTACAAGGGCGCCGAGATCCCACCGCCCGACCAGCGGAGGACCTACTCGTGACCACCACAGGCCCGGATCAGTCCACGCGGGAGACGGCGCCAGCCCGAGAGACCGCGCCAGCCCGAGAGACCGCGCCAGCCCGAGAGACGACAGAAGGCACGATCTACACGGTCACCGGCGGCGACTGGGACACCATTCTCGACGACTCCGCGCACGACGAGCGCATCGTGATCAACATGGGGC
>DASSUA010000444.1:0-2278 GCA_035707525.1 Pseudonocardiaceae bacterium | reverse complement strand
TGTTCCACGGCGTGTGATGCCTGCGAGCGTGGATCACGCCGTTGTCCAAAAGGCGGCCCCAAACGGGTGATCGCCTCACCCGCCGGGGCCTTGATCCCTTCCGAGGAGGGACCCGTGGCAGACCGTACATCCGTTGCCCGGCAGCAGGTCGCCGAGCAGGCGGCCCGGCACCGCGAACCGGTCGGCACCACCGCGCAGGCCACCGCTACGGCGCTGCTGGTGGAATGGTGGGCCGCCGCCCAGCGACACGGCGTCAGCCCCGATGACATCTCCTTCGTGACGTCGCTTTCCGCGACCGCGTTGGACAGCGTGCTGTTCGCGCAGCGCCGCGCGATGATTCGGGGCTGGTCCCAGTGAGCCCCGACTGGGTTGGTGACGACGAGCGGCTGATCAAGGCGCTCGCTGACCGGTACCGCGGCGTCGACCCCCGGGCTGTTCGGGCTGGCGCGCGGCGCCGTTGGGCGGCCCGGCGACGGCGCCGCGCCCTGCTCGCGCTGGCGTCGCCGCGGCCGTGCTCGCGTCGGCCGTCGCGGTGCCGGGGGTGCTTGCCATTCGCGCCGTGAGGAGCACTTCCGCCCCACGGGCGGAATGAGGGAGATCCCCGGTTCCACGGCCGCCCCGATGCGGCGTACCCCTCCCGTTGGGGCCGGGGACCGCCCCTTTACTCGTCCGGCACGACGACGTACGTACCGCGCCCCCCGGATCACGACGACCTGACCGCGGTCGACCCCAAAATGCTTGGCGATGTGGAGACGGGTGGCCATGAGCACCAACCGGATCACCGTCCTGTGCACCGACCCCTCACACGACACCGGCGGCACCGTGACCGTGGCCGCGTTCGAGCGGCACCCAGACGGCTCGTGGCGGCTGGACACCACCGCCGCGCTGGGACACACCCGCGTCGCCGGGCACGGCCTGCCCCGCTGGTATGACGAGCCGTCCCCGCGGCGGCGGCCGTCGCACGTCCGCTCGGACGGCGCCGCGGTGCTCGAATGCGCCGGCTGCGGTGACCGGTTGGTGCTCGGCCGAGTCGACCGGCGTGGGGCGGTGGTGCTGTCGGCCGCCGAACATGCGGAGCTGGTCTACCGGGCGTACTGCGGCCTGCCGCCGGACGACGACGTGGACGAACCGTGAGCGACTCGGCGCGCACGTTGGCGCGGTTGCGCGCGATCTGCGAAGCGGGTCAGCGCGCCGGCCAGTCCGCGGTGGATCTTGGCCGGCTCCTGGAGTGGCTGTCCCGCAACGGAACCGGCGAGGAGGTTCCGACGAGGGTTCCGGCGGCTGCTGCTGTGGCACCGTGGCCCCCGCCGGGCGGCGTGCTCGACGTCGCCACGGCCGCAGCGATGTTCAGCACGTCCGAGCGCTATGTCAGGCGGATCGCGCACCGGCTGGGCGTCCGACGGCCCGGCTGGGCCTGGCAGTTGCCGCGCTCGGCGGTTGAGATCGAGGCGGAACGACGGCGGAGGGCGAGGGCGAGTGGCCGAGACGATCTACGTCCGGGAGTTGGCGGCCCAGCTGGGCCTGGCCGCGGGGGCGTCCGAAGCGGAGGTGCCGGCAGCCGTGAAGGCTCGACGGTCGGCGGCGACCCGGCCGCCTGATGCCCTCATGTACGAGTCGATGTGGGGAAACGGGTCGCTGCTTGTCGACGGGGCCATCTCGGACGGTCGGATCTCCTCGGCGCGGCGCGGCCACTATCTGGCGATGTTCGCCAAGGACCCGCGAGGCACCGAGGCGCTGCTGCGCGAGTTGACCCCGGTGCCTGGGCTCGACGGCCAGGCCCAGGGCGGCCGGCCGCGGGGTGCCCTGCCCAGCGGCGCGGCCGGCCGGCCGGCCGCCGGCCGACAACCCGACGCCGCCCGAGGAGGTGCGCGCGGCCGAACCCGCGGTGTGCGAGCTCGCGGTGGCCGAAAGCGGCCCGCCGCCGGGCATGTTCCCGGAAGGCGACTTCCCGGCGTGCACCGCCTCCGGGGTCGACCCGGTAGTGATCATGGCGTTGCCGATCCCGTGGCAGGCCCGGCGTGAGCCCGATGGCGGCGGCTCGTCGTCGATCTCCGAGGCCGGAGCAACCGTTCGCCCTGCACGGCCCCCACCTAAGCCCGTACCTAGCCCAACGGCCGGGCTGCTGTCCGCGGAAGGCGGAAGAAGCGATGTAAATAGGGTTACGATCCTGGGTTCGGCTCACCAACCCAGCCGTCCCAAATACAGCGGAGATCACCACCGCCCTCGGCGCATCCGCATCCACGGCTGCCCAGCAGCGGCGTTTCGAGCCGGGCGAGAT
>DASSUA010000443.1:0-3838 GCA_035707525.1 Pseudonocardiaceae bacterium | reverse complement strand
CTGGCGTAGCCCGCCGCCGGCACCGTGGTGACCGAGATGAACACGCCGACCAGCGCGGCGGACTTGGCCGAGGTCATCGACAGCATGCCGGCCGCGCCGGCCAGCAGCGCCACGATCAGCGCCACCCCGGCGACGGCCGCGGCCGTCTGCCCCGCGCCGCCGTCGTTGCGCTCCGCGGAGCCGCCGCGCCACATGACGTGCCGGCGCTGGCCGTCCACCACGAGCAGCAGCGCGAAGCCGCTGGCACCGAGCACGAACGTCCACCACGGCAGCATGCCGTCGGAGACCGAGGCCGGCACCGCGAACACGCACAGCAGCACCAGCCCGGCGGCCGCCGGCGCCCGGGCCGACACGGCGACCAGGTCCACCACGATCGCCACCAGGCCGAGCCCGACCGTGACCAGCAGCAGCATCTCGGTGGTCGCCTCTACCGGCGGCACTCCCGACTCGACCTGGGCCATCGCGCCGGTCAGGCCGTGCCGCAGGTCCCGAAGGGCGGTCGGGGTCGGCAGCAGCACCAGCAGCCCCGACCGGGTGAACACGGCGGTGAGCAGGCAGCACAGCGCGAAGACCTGGCCGGCGGCGACGGCGACCGCGGGCAGCGGCCGCCCACCGCGAAGCTCGATCGAGCGCAGCAGCACCCCGCTCGCCACGACGACCGAGGTCGCGACCGCGACGAAGACGATCCAGCGCACGCCCTCGATCACTCCGGACATCGCGGTCGACGCGAGCACCACGGACAGCCCGGCGGCCGCCGCGGTGGAGGTCGACATGGGCCTGGCGGAGCTGGCGGGCTTCGCCGGCGGTTCGCCCGGCGGCCGGTTCGGGGGCTCGCCCGGTGACTGGCTGCGGGGCCGATCCAGGGTCGCGGTCATCTCACCCCTACCTGCGCGCGGCTGTGCACGCTGCACAGCCGGGCCCACACCTCGTCCATGCGTTGCTGGGGGCTCGCGGTCACGACCGTCCAGCCGGACTCGCCGAGCAGGCGAGCCGCGTCCGCGGGCTCCGCCGCCGGCTCGTCGCCGGCCATGGCCCCCACAGCCCACGCGGCCGCGTCGAGCAGCACCGCGCGGCTGCTGGTGACCCGGGGGCGCGACTGCAACAGCTCGACCGCGGACTCGCCGGAGGTGGCACCTAGGATCGCGAGCACCTCCTGGCCGTCCCGCAGCGCGGGGCAGTGCGCCAGGTCCCGGGTGGGCGAGGTGCGCAGCCCGGCGAGCGCATCGAGGATGACGTCGGCGCTGTTGTCGGCGTCGGCGCCGGCGAGGACCTGCCCGTCCTCGGTGACCAGCCGTATCCGGTGCCCCTGCCGCAGCAGATGCAGGCAGACGCTTGCGGCCATCGACACCGCCCACTCCAGGCTCGACGCCGGCCCCAGGCCGCGGTGCGCGCTCGCCCGGCGGTCCAGCAGCACGGTCGTGCCACCCCGCCACGGCCGCTCCTCGATGCGCACCATCAGCTCGTCGCGCCGCGCGGTCGAGCGCCAGTGCACCTTGCGCAGGTCGTCGCCGTGCCGGTACGGCCGGACCACGGCGTCGTCCTCGCCCTGGCCGAGGCGCAGCCGGCCGGCGCCCTCGTCACCGGCGCCGCGGCTGGTCGCCGGCGGGAGGCCGACGAGCCCGACCACGGCCGGCACGACCACGAGCCGGGAGTAGCCGGCGAGCTCGCGGCCGAACTCGGCCAGGCCGAAGGGGTCGGTCACCCTGGCCACCAGCGGCCCGAGCGCGTGCACGCCGCGCATGACCGGAGCGATCGGGTAGCGCAGCACGACGGTGCCGTGGCGGGGCAGCCGCTCGATGACGAACCGCGGCCGGTTGCCCAGCGCGTACGGCATGCCGTCCTCGAGCAGCAGCGCGCCGGTCGGCAGCCGCCCATGGCTGCCCACGGTCAGCTCGACGGTGGCCGGCTCGCCGACCGGGATTCGCTGCGCGGCCCGGCGCTGGGCGCTCAGGCCAAGCCTGGCCCGCCCGGCGACGAGCGCGGCCAGCAGCGGCAGCGCGATCACGAAGGCGCCGACCCGCAGCAGGTCGCGCTCATTGAGCAGCAGGGCGCAGAACGCGGCCGCCACGCCCGCGGCAAGCAGGCACCGGCCGCGGGTGGTGAGGCCGGAAAGGCCGCTCACCCCTGCCCCGTGTTGTACTGCGCCGGGCCGACCGGTTGCCAGGCCGAGCTCAGCTGCGGGCCGCGCTCAGCAGTGCCGGCGCTACCGGCGACCCCGTTGCCCTGCGCGCCGCCCGGGGCGCCCTGCGGCACCGGGATCCGCTGCAGCAGGCCACGCACCAGATCGGCCGCCGGCCGCCGGGCGGCCTGGCCCTCGGCGGTCAGCACGAGCCGGTGGGCCAGCACCGGCACGGCGATCGCCTGCACGTCGTCGGGTACCACATAGTCCCGGCCGGAGAGCGCGGCCTGCGCCTTGGCGGCCCGCACCAGGTGCAGCGTGGCCCGCGGCGAGGCGCCGAGCCGGACCTCGGGCAGCCGGCGGGTCGCCGAGGTGACGTCGACCACATACCGGCGCACCTCCGGGGCCAGGTGAACCCGGCGGACCGTCTGCACCAGCGCGCGAACGGTCGCCCCGTCGGAGACCGGCTTCAGGGTGGCCAGCGGGTCGGCCGCCGCGTGCTCGTCGATCATGGCCTGCTCGGCGGCCGGGTCCGGGTAGCCGATCGTCACCTTGGCGGTGAACCGGTCGCGCTGCGCCTCCGGCAGCGCGTACGTGCCCTCGAGCTCGATGGGGTTCTGGGTGGCGATCACCATGAACGGCGCGGCCAGCGGGTAGCTCGTGCCGTCGATCGTGACCTGGGCCTCCTCCATGCACTCCAGCAGCGCCGACTGGGTCTTGGGCGACGCGCGGTTGATCTCGTCGCCGACCACCACATTGGCGAACACCGGACCGGGCCGGAACTCGAAATCGCCGGAGTGCCGGTTGTAGATGTTGACCCCGGTGATGTCGCTGGGCAGCAGGTCCGGGGTGAACTGGATGCGACTGACCGAGCAGTCGATCGACCGCGCCAGCGCCTTGGCCAGCGAGGTCTTCCCGACGCCAGGCACGTCCTCGACCAGCAGGTGGCCCTCGGCCAGCAGCGTCACCAGGGCGGTGCGTACCACCTCGGGCTTGCCGACGATGACGCTCTCGACGTTGCTTGCGATCCGCCGGGCGGAGTCGTGCAGGACGTCGAGGGCCACCGGAGTGTCCCCGGGCGGCTGTCCCTGGCTAGACCCGGTGGATTGGGTAGCTGACGACACGCGACCTCCAGGTCTGTCGCACGGCCGGCACGACTGGGGCACAGCCGGCCGACGGTCGGATCGGCGGTTGCACGACGGCCGGGCAACCGTGCGGAACTCGAGTAACGGCTGCTTGCGTGGCGGCCCACCGATGCTTGGCGGGCAGCGTGCCATCCAGTGTGTCAAAACCTGGCGAAGTACCCCACCAAAGCGCCGCCTCGATCGTGCGACGCCTGGTGCCGCAGCCGCAATCTGCCGGACCCGCGACTCCCCACTTCCCACCACCCTGCTCGCCGCCTGCTCGCCCGCGGCCCCTGATTCGTGCTGTCGAATCGATTCAGCAGCCGCCGGAAGGGCTGTCCGGAGGCGTGGTGGTGATTGTCGCGATGGTGGCGCAGGGTGACAGCCCCACTGCGCTTTACACCCTCTGGCCTGCGTATTCCTCCATTTGGTCGCCGCCGTGAGGGCACGTTTCGGGTTGACGGTGGTGGAAAGTGGGGTACGGTGGTGCTCCGTGGGGCGGACGGGAGGTGGTGCCGGTGTTCCTCGGCACTCACACCCCCAAGCTCGACGACAAGAGCCGGCTCACGCTGCCGGCGAAGTTCAGGGACGAATT
>DASSUA010000442.1:0-4323 GCA_035707525.1 Pseudonocardiaceae bacterium | reverse complement strand
ATGATCCGCACCAACCTGGCGACCGTCCTGTGGTGCGCCAAGGCGGCCGCCGCACGCATGCGGACCACCGGCGGCGGCTCGATCGTCACCGTCGGCTCGCGCACCGGCGTCACCGGCGGCGGGCCGGTGGCCTACGCCGCCGCCAAGGCCGCCGTGATCAGGCTCACCGAGGTGCTCGCCGACGAGCTGCGCCCGGACCGCATCCGGGTCAACACCGTCCTACCGTCGGTGATCGACACCCCGGCCAACCGCTCCTGGATGCCATCGGCCCTGGTCGCCAGGGCCGTTCCGCCGGCAGCGATCGCCAAGGTCATCGCCTTCCTGTGCAGCCAGGACGCCTGGCCCATCAACGGCGCCGCCATCCCCGTCTACGGCGACGCATGAGCTTTGCATGAGGCGTGTTCGGGCCGGCGGAATGACCGGCGGGGCAGCTGCCGGGATGGGCAGCTAGGCTCCGGCGGTGCGACCGTGGCCAGGAAGTCCATACCCGCTCGGCGCCAGCTATGACGGTGCTGGCACCAACTTCGCACTGTTCTCCGACGCGGCCGACCATGTGGAGCTGTGCCTGTTCGACGGCGACGGGAACGAGACCCACATCGAGCTGACCGAGGTAGACGGGCTCGTCCACCACGGCTATCTGCTGGGCGTGATGCCCGGTCAGCGGTACGGCTACCGGGTGCACGGCCGGTACGACCCCGGCCGCGGGCTGCGCTGCAATCCGGCGAAGCTGCTGATCGACCCGTACGCGAAAATGGTCGACGGAACGCTCGACTGGCACGAGTCGCTGTTCGGGTACCGGTTCGACGCCCCCGACGAGCGCAGCGAGGCCGACTCCGCCCCGCACATGCCGAAGAGCGTGGTGATCAACCCGTTCTTCAACTGGGCAGAGGACCGCTCGCCGCGCACGCCGTACAACGAGTCGTTGATCTACGAAGCGCACGTGCGCGGGCTGACCATCCGGCATCCGGACATCCCGCCGGAGCTGCGTGGCACCTACGCCGGCCTGGCGCACCCCGCGATGATCGACCACCTGAGCAGGATCGGGGCGACGGCGGTCGAGCTGATGCCGGTCCACCAGTTCGTCCCGGAGCACCACCTGGTCCAGCACGGGCTGACCAACTACTGGGGCTACAACACGATCGCCTTCCTGGCGCCGCACAACGCCTACGCGGCCACGCCGGACCCGGTCGGGGAGTTCAAGGCGATGGTGCGCTCGCTGCACGAGGCGGGCATCGAGGTGATCCTCGACGTCGTCTACAACCACACCGCCGAGGGCAACCACCTGGGGCCGACGCTGTCGCTGCGCGGCATCGACAACGTGTCCTACTACCGGCTGGAGGAGCGGGACCCGCGTTACTACACCGACTACACCGGGACCGGGAACTCGCTCAACGTCCGGCACCCGCACACCCTGCAGCTGATCATGGACTCGCTGCGCTACTGGGTGACCGAGATGCGGGTCGACGGGTTCCGCTTCGACCTGGCCTCTACCTTGGCCAGGGAGTTCTACGACGTGGACCGGCTGGCCTCGTTCTTCGACCTGGTGCACCAGGACCCGACCGTCAGCCAGGTCAAGCTCATCGCCGAGCCCTGGGACGTCGGCCCCGGCGGCTACCAGGTCGGCAACTTCCCCGTGCTGTGGAGCGAGTGGAACGGCAAGTACCGCGACACGGTCCGCGACTTCTGGCGCGGCAAGCCCGGCACGCTCGGCGAGTTCGCCTTCCGCCTCACCGGCTCGTCCGACCTCTACCAGGCGGACGGCCGAAAGCCGTACGCGTCGATCAACTTCGTGACCGCGCACGACGGCTTCACCGTCAACGACCTGGTTTCCTACGACGACAAGCACAACGAGGCCAACGGCGAGAACAACCGCGACGGCACGACCGACAACCGCTCGTGGAACTGCGGCGCGGAGGGCCCGACCGACGACGCCGGCATCAACGACCTGCGCGCCCGGCAACGGCGCAACCTGCTCGCCACGCTGCTGCTCTCCCAGGGCGTGCCAATGCTGCTGCACGGCGACGAGCTCGGCCGCACGCAGCACGGCAACAACAACGCCTACTGCCAGGACAACGAGATAGCGTGGGTGGACTGGGACCTGGCCGCCAAGAACGAGGAGCTGACCGATTTCGTCGCCGGGGTGGCGTGGCTGCGCCGCGACCATCCGGTGTTCCGCAGGCGGCGGTTCTTCGTCGGGCGACCGATCCGCTCAGACGACCTGTCACAGCCTGCCGTCCCGGACATCGCCTGGTTCACCCCCGACCGCAGGATGACCGACCACGACTGGAACTCCGGCTTCGGCCGCTGCATCACCGTGTTTCTCAACGGCCAGGGCACCGGGGAGGTCGACTCGCGCGCCGAGCCGATCGTCGACGACTCGTTCCTGATGTGCTTCAACGCCCACGACGGCGACCTCGACGTCCGCCTGCCCGGCGCCGAGTACGGCGCCGGGTGGGCGCTGATGGTGGACACCGCCACCGGCCAGGCGCACAGCACGGTGCCGGCCGACCCACGCTGCTACGGACCAGGTGAGGCGGTGCGCGTCACGGCACGGTCGCTGGTCGTGCTGCAGCGCGTCGAGTAGTCGCCGACACCATGGCCAATCCGCCGTCCTCGACTTACCGCTTGCAGCTGGGGCCAGGGATGACGTTCGCCGGTGCCGGTGAGCTGGCCGAGTACCTGGTCCGGCTCGGCGTCGGCGCGCTGTACGCCTCACCGATGCTGGTCGCGTCGCCCGGCTCGACGCACGGCTACGACGTCGTCGACCCCACGAGGGCCTCCGACGTGCTCGGCGGGGAGCCGGCCAGGGCGGCCATGTGCGCGCGGCTGCGCGAGCTCGGGCTGGGCCTGCTGATCGACATCGTGCCCAACCACATGGGGGTCGCCGTGCCGGCGGCGAACCCCTGGTGGTGGGACGTGCTGCGCAACGGCCACCAGTCGGCGTACGCCGGTTACTTCGACATCGACTGGGCGCGCGGGCCGATCCTGCTGCCGGTGCTCGGCGACGAGCCGGACCCGCTGAGCAAGCTCGACGTCCGCGACGACCGGCTGTGGTACCACGACCTGTCGTTTCCGGTGTCGCCCGGAACCGGGGAGGGCACCGCGCGGCAGGTGCACGAGCGCCAGCACTACCGCCTCGTGCACTGGCGCCGCGGCGCCGCCGACCTGACCTACCGGCGTTTCTTCGACGTCACGGGGCTCGCCGCGTTGCGCGTCGAGGATCCCACGGTGTTCGCCGCCAGCCACGGCGAGGTGCTGCGCTGGGTGGCCGCCGGCGACGTCGACGGGTTGCGCGTGGACCATCCGGACGGGCTGGCCGACCCGGGCGGCTACCTGCGCCGGCTGCGGGAGGCCGCGCCGGGCGCCTGGATCCTCGTGGAGAAGATCCTGCACGCCGACGAGCCGCTGCCGGCGTCGTGGCCGGTCGAGGGCACCACCGGCTACGACGCCCTGCGTGAGCTGTGCGGCGTGTTCGTCGACCCGGCCGGCGCCGCGCCGCTCACGGCGCTCTACGCCGAACTCGCCGAGGTGCCGCACGCGGCGGCCGGCGACGTGAAGGCGGTCGAGATCGCCGGCAAGCGCCTCGTCGCCAGCACGATCGTCCGCTCCGACGTGCGCCGGGCGGCCGGCCTGATCGGTCGCCGGCACAACCGGCGCTCCGAGGCGGCGGTCGCCGAGCTGCTGTGCGCCTTCGACGTGTACCGCTCGTACCTGCCGGAGGGGCAGGAGGCCATGCGGCACGCGATCGAGGCCGCCAGCGTCGCCCGGCCCGATCTGTCGGCGGTCATCGCCGAGATCGCCGAGGCGGTGTTCGCCGACCCGGAGGGCGAGCTGGCCGTCCGCCTGCAGCAGACCGCGCCGATGGTGATGGCCAAGGGCGTCGAGGACACCGCGTTCTACCGGTACAACCGCTTCATCGCGCTCAACGAGGTCGGCGGCGCACCCGACCGCTTCGGTGTCGACGTCGGCGAGTTCCACGCCAAGGCGGCCGCCCGCGAAGCCGGCTGGCCGGCCACCATGACCTCACTGTCCACCCACGACACCAAGCGGTCCGAGGACGTGCGGGCGCGGCTGGCCGCCATGAGCGAGCTGACCGGCGACTTCGCCGCCGCCATCCGCCGCTGGTCCGCCCGCCGCGGCCTGCCGGAGCCGACCCTCGACCTGCTGGCCTGGCAGACGCTCGTCGGTGCCTGGCCGATCGAGCCCGAACGGCTGCGCGACTACCTGCGCAAGGCCAGCAAGGAGGCCAAGCTCCGCACCACCTGGAACGACCCCGACTCCGCGTTCGACGCCGTCGTCGAGTCCTGGCCCTTCCAGGTCATG
>DASSUA010000441.1:0-4869 GCA_035707525.1 Pseudonocardiaceae bacterium | reverse complement strand
CGCTCGCCGCCGCCGCCGGGGTGTGGGGGGTGCGGGTGCACGACGTCGGCGCCTCGCTGGACGCTATCGCCGTGGTGCGGGCGTGGGAGGCGGGCGGATGACCGACCGGATATCGCTGACCGGGCTGCGGGTGCGTGGCCGGCACGGTGTGTTCGAGCACGAGCGTCGCGATGGGCAGGACTTCCTCATAGACGTCACGGTATGGGTGGACACCGACAATGCCGCGCGCAGCGACGACGTCGCCGACACCATCGACTACGGCGCGCTGGCGCACCGCGCGGCCGGCATCGTCGGCGGCGAGCCGTGCAACCTGATCGAGACGGTCGCGGCCAGGGTCGCCGAGGACGTCATGGCCGACGAGCGCGTGCACGCCGTCGAGGTGACGATCCACAAGCCGCAGGCGCCGATCGGGCTGTCTTTCGCCGATGTCGCGGTGACCGCCCGGCGCTCGCGCCGCGCGGTAGGCAAGCCGGCTCGCGTGCCCGTCCGGCCGGCTGAGCCGGCGCAGTCAGCACCGCCGGCTGAGCCGGCGCAATCAGCACCGCCGGCGGGGGCGGTGTCGTGAGCCGGGCGGTGCTGTCGATCGGGTCCAACCTCGGCGACCGGTTGGCTCAGCTGCAGGCGGTGCTCGACCGGCTCCGCGCGGCCGGTGCGGCGGTCGTCGCCGTCTCGCCCGTCTACCAGACGAAACCGTGGGGCGGCGTCGAGCAGGACGACTTCCTCAATGCGGTCGTCGTCGCCGAGTCGAGCCTCGATCCCCTCGGCTGGCTGCGGCTCGGGCAGGAGAGCGAGCGGGCGGCCGGCCGCGAGCGCCGGCGGCGCTGGGGGCCGCGCACGCTCGACGTCGACATCGTCGACGTCGACGGCGAGACGCTCGACGAGCCGGAGCTGACGCTCCCGCACCCACGGGCGCACGAACGCGCGTTCGTCCTGGTGCCGTGGCTCGATGCCGACCCCGAGGCCGCGCTGCCCGGACACGGGGCGCTCGCCGGGCTGGTGGCCGGGTTGCCGGCCGCCGAGCGGGACGGTGTTCGACGCCGTGACGACCTGACCCTGGCGGTGCCGGCATGAGGCCGACCAGGATCAGCGACCTACTGGCCGCGCTCGCGGTGGCCGCGCTGGTCACGTCCGGGCTGCTTCGGCTCGTCTACGACGACCTGCCGACGTTGCCGACGCTCGCCGGGGTGAGCCTCGGAGTGCTGGCGATCGGCGAGGCCGTGTTCGGCCATTCGCTGCGCACCCGCATCCGGGAGCGGCCGCGCACGGTGCAGCCGTTCACCGCGGTCAGGGCGGTCGTGCTGGCGAAGGCGTCGTCGCTGCTGGGGGCGCTGATGGCCGGCTGGTGGCTCGGGGTGCTCGGCTACGTGGTTCCCAGGCGCGACGAGTTCGAGGCCGCCAGCTCGGACACGGTGAGCGCGGTGGTCGGTCTGCTGTGCGCGCTCGCGCTCGCCGCGGCCGGGCTGTGGCTGGAGTACTGTTGCCGAACCCCCGACGACCGGGATCAGGTCGACGAGAACCGCACGGCCGACGGCTGGTGACCTGGCGCTCACCTGGCAACACGGCCCCGCAAGATCGTCTACCGGGCGGTACCGTTGTACGTCGTGAGTCCATTCGATCATCCGTCTGGCCGACCGGCGTACCGGCGCCGCTCCGGCCCGTCGGTTGGTCGGCTGCTGATAGTAGCGACGCTCGTGCTGGCCGTGACGGCGGCTGCGGTGCTGGTGCTCGCGAGCGAACCCCGGTGGTTGCGGCTGGGCGTCGTGGCCGCGCTGTGGGCGGCGCTGGTCGCCGCGTTCGCCGCCGCCCGCTACCGGCGGGACGTGGCCGGGCAAAACGAGCTGGCCGAGGAGCTGCAGCGGACCTACGAGCTCGAGCTCGAACGTGAGATCGCGGCGCGGCGCGAGTACGAGCTGCAGGTCGAAAATTCGACCCGGCGCATGGTCGAGCAGGAGGTGCGCACGGAGGTCCGCGGCGAGCTGGACGGACTGCGTACGGAGCTGCGGGGCCTGCGGCAGAACCTCGAGGCCCTGCTCGGCGGCGAGGTGCTCGTCGAACGCGTCGCGCTGCGGGCCGAGTCGACCCGGCTGCGCTCGCTCTCGGACCAGTCCCGCGCGGCCCGCACCGGCGAACGCGCCCTGCCGCGCGGCCGCAGCGACACGGTGTCCAACAAAGATCAGGCGTCCAACAAAGATCAGGCTTCCAACAGAGATCGGGCGTCCAACAAAGATCGGATGCCCAACACCGAGCGCGCGTCCGGCGGTGAGCGGACGCCCAACCCAGGGTGGATCCCCGAGGCCGGCCGAGCGTACGTAGCCGCCACCGGTGCCGATCCGACCAGGGTCGACCGCCCCGGCCCTGGTCAGTGGCCGGCAGCCGGTCGCGGACACGACACCAGCGGCGCCGACCGCACCGATGTCCTGCCCCGGTACCGGGCCGAGCCCGCGGCCTCATCGAGGCCGGCCCCGGCCGAGCCGCCGCGGCGCGACACCCCCACCGCGCGCGCAACCCCCAGCGCTCAACCGTCAAGGACCGGGTCTCCGCGGGCGGAGCCGGTTCGGCGGGTCGCGAGCGAGCGCACGGAGGCCCGCGACACCGGCGAACCCCGGCGAGCCGAGCGCGTCACACCAGCCGCCCAGCGGAAGGAGCCGGCTCGCCCGGAACCCGCCTGGCCGCAACCGACCCGGGCGGAATCGGCCCGGCCGGAATCCACGTGGACGCAAACCACCAGAGCGGAGCCGGCCGGACCAGAACCGGTCAGAGCGGCGCCAGCTCGGGCAGAACCCCGTCGGCCGGAGCCGGTCCGACCGGAGCCGGCCCGACCGGAGCCCCGGTGGCCGGAACCGGCGGGATTGGAGCCTCGGCGGCCGGAGCCGCAGTGGCCGGAACCCGCGCGGCCGGAACCCGAGCGGCCGGAGCCACCTTGGCCAGAGCCGGCCAGAGCGGAACCTCGTTCGGAACCCGCTCATCCGGAACCGGGCCGGTCCGGGCCGGACCAGCCGGTTGGCTGGCCGGCACCGGTCCGAGCGGAGCCGGGGAGCCGGGACATGTGGCGAAGCGACACCGGCCACCTACGCGCGATCGACCGCGACCAGCCGACACCCGCGGGCGCGGACCGGCGCCGGCAGCGGCCGGCGGCGCACGGGCAGCATCCCGAGTACCGGACCGGGCCGCACCGGATTCCGCCCGAGCCACCGGTTCACCAGGACCGCGGTGGGCTGCCGTCGGACCCGCTCGGCATCGACCCGCTGGCGGTCGGAGAGCGGACCCGCGGGGAACACGGGCCGCCCACGGTGGCGTGGGAGAGCTTCGACTCGTGGGTCTCGGCGAGCGGTTCGCGCGGCAACAGCAGTCCGGCACCCGTGCGCCTCGACGACACCGGCTCGTATGTCCTGCCGGGCGTCGCCGGGCCGGTTCCGGCTGATCCGGCGCCTGGGCCGTCCGGCCGGCGGCACCGTTGCGGCGAGGGCGCGCGGTCGGTCGACGACCTGCTGGCGGTCTACCGCGACGAGCCGGAGCCCAGGCACCGGAACCGGCACGAGGCCTGAATTCCCTGGCACTAGGCGGATCCGAGTGTCCGCGTCCGCCTTCGCCCGTAGGCTCCAGTGGCGTGAGTTCTGCGTACCCCCCGCCCTCGTTGCGATTCCAGCCGACGGGCCAGCAGCAACGGCGTGGCGTGCTGCTGCCGGTGTTGGGCGTGGTGGGTATCGGTATTTGCGGTCTAGCCGTGTTCTGGTTCGTCACGGTCGAGGTCGGTGCGGTCGGGGTGCTGGTGGGTGCGCTCGCCGCGCTGCTGCCGGTGGCGTTGGTGGTCGGCGCGTTCCTGTGGGTCGACCGCTGGGAGCCGGAGCCGCCGCGGCTGCTGCTGGCGGCGTTCGCGTGGGGCGCGTGCGTGGCGACGCTGTCCGCGTTGCTGATCAACTCGACGGCCCGGATCGCCGGTGAGGCGATCCTCGGCGAGGGCGGCGGCAACCTGGTCTCGGCGACCATCTCGGCGCCGCTGGTCGAGGAGGCGATGAAGGGGGCGCTGCTGCTCGGGCTGCTGTGGTGGCGGCAGCGCGAGTTCGACGGCGTGATCGACGGGATCGTCTACGGCGGCCTGACCGCGGCCGGGTTCGCGTTCACCGAGAACATCCTGTATTTCGGCCGGGCGTTCGAGATGGGCGGGCTGGCCGGCGAGCAGGGCGGCGTGCTGATCGTGTTCGTGCTGCGCGGTCTGCTGTCGCCGTTCGCGCACCCGCTGTTCACGGCGATGACCGGCATCGGCGTCGGATTGGCCGCGGCGAGCCACAACCCCACGACCCGGGTGGTGGCGCCGATCGGGGGCTACCTGGCGGCCGCGGTGCTGCACGGGTTGTGGAACGGCTCGGCGAGCCTCGGCGGCGGGCTCGGGTTCCTCGTGGTCTACGGCCTGATCATGGTGCCGCTGTTCATCGGCATGATCGTGCTCATCGTCTGGCAGCGGCGGCGCGAGCAGCGCGTGGTCGCGGCCGCGCTGCCGGGCTTCGTCGCGGTGGGTTGGATCGTGCCGAGCGAGGTCGAACTGCTGGCGAGCCTCGCCGGCCGGCGAGGTTGGCGCCGTACGGTCCGCAAGCGGTCCGGGCCGGAGGCGGCCCGGGCGGTGGCCCAGTACCAGGCACTCGTGACCGAGCTGGCGTTTCTGCAGGCCCGGATGGCGCGCGGCTCGGTGGGTCCGATCGGCCACCAGTGGCGGCACGAGCTGCTGACGGCGCTGGTGGCGGCCCGGGCCAGGGCGGTCGCGATGCCGGACGCGCTGGTCGCCGCGTGGCAGCAGCCACCGCCACCGGGCTGGCAGCCGCCGCCCTCGGCCGGACCGCCGCCGGCCTGGCAGCGTCAACGCTGAGCCGGATC
>DASSUA010000440.1:0-3189 GCA_035707525.1 Pseudonocardiaceae bacterium | reverse complement strand
CACCGACCGCCGGACCCGCTTGGACAGGATCGCGGACTCACGGGAGGACAAAGCGGCTCCCAGATCAACCATGAACGCGTCGTCAGGGTCGCCCGGGTCGTGCAGCTTCCCGCCGGCGGCGAGCAGTACCCCGTGCTGCTCGCAGGCCGCCAACAACGCGGCCCACACCGCGCGATCCCGCGATGCCCTGGACAGCTCCCACACGGCCAGGATGTCCACCGACCCGGCAGAGATCAAATCCATGGTCTGCTGCCAGCCGTCACGGCGAACCGTTCGCCGCGCGAAGCGGCTCGCGCTGATCCCGTCGTCGCGGTGCTCGGCAACGACCTGCCAGCCGTCACGCCGTGCCCAGACGCGCAACTCCGAGAGCTGGTCGTCCACCGACTTGCGGCCCTCGATCAGCTCCGACACCCGGGCGTACAGCACCGCCCGCCTTGACTCCGTGCTTGGCATTTCGACAGACTACATCTGCCTGGCCGACGTTCAGCGGCACGAACGTGGCGATCTTGTGCGGGGCCGTTCTCTGGCTGCTGCGCCTGCTGCGGCTCGGCCCCCGGGCGTCGGTGGTGCTCACCGGGGTGGCGCTGGTCGGGTTCGTCGTGCTGGCCAGGCCGTCGCCGAGCGTGCTGCGGGCGGCGGTGATGGGCGCGATCGCCCTGCTGGCGCTGCTGGTCGGACGTCGCCGGTCGGCCGTGCCGGCGCTCGCCGTGGCGGTGCTCGGGTTGCTGCTGGTGGACCCGGAGCTGGGCGTGGAACCAGGGTTCGCCCTGTCGGTGCTCGCGACCGCCGGGCTGGTCGTGCTGGCGCCTCGCTGGGCGGCGGCGCTGCGCCGGCGCAGAGTCCCGGCCGGGGTGGCCGAGGCGATCACGGTGCCGGCGGCGGCCCACGTCGTGACCGCCCCGGTCGTGGCGGCCCTGGCCGGAAACATCAGCCTGGTGGCGATCGTCGCGAACCTGCTCGCCGCTCCGGCTGTGGCGCCGGCAACCGTGCTCGGGGTGCTGGCCGCCGCGTTCGCGACGGTGCATGCCGGCGCGGCCGAGCTGGTGGTTCGTCTGGCGGGGCCGGCGGTGCAGTGGCTGGTCACGGTCGGGGACCGGGCGGCTGCGATACCGAATGCGACGGTCGGCTGGCCGGGCGGCGCCGGTGGCGGGCTGCTGCTCGCCGCGGTCACGGCGGCCGGTCTCGGGCTGATGCGGCTGCACCGGGTCCGGACGTTGGCCGCCGCGGGTTGCCTGGGTGCGCTGCTCGTGCTGGTGCCGACGAGGTTCGCGCCGCCGGGCTGGCCGGTGGGCGGGTGGGCGATGGTGGCCTGCGACGTCGGGCAGGGCGATGCGCTTGTGCTCGCGGCCGGCGGTGGGGCTGACCGTGCCGTCGTGGTCGACACCGGACCCGATCCTGGACCGGTCGCCGGCTGCCTCGACCGGCTCGGTGTGCGGCGCGTTCCAGTCCTGGTGCTCAGCCATCTGCACGCCGACCACATCGGCGGGCTCGCCGGCGTGCTGGCCGGGCGCAGCGTCGGCGCGGTCGCCATTGGGCCGTTGCGGGCGCCGCCATGGGCGTACGACCAGGTGCGTCGGCTCACGACGCGGGCCGGCGTGCCGCTGGTCGACCTGCGGGCCGGGCAGCGGCTGAGCTGGCCGGCGCTGACCATTGAGGTGCTGGGTCCGGCCAGCACGCCGGACGCTTCGCCCACCGACGACGGCACGCCGGTGAACGACGCGTCGCTGGTGCTGCGCGCCCAGACGCCGGCCGGCCGGGTGCTGCTCACCGGCGATATCGAGCTCGCCGGCCAGGCCGCGCTGCTGGCGGCCGGCGCCGACCTGAGCGCCGACGTGCTGAAGCTGCCGCATCACGGCTCGCGGTTCAGCTCGCCGCGGTTCCTGGCGGCGGTGCGGCCCAGGCTTGCGATCGTGAGCGTCGGTTCCGGCAACCGCTACGGCCACCCCAACGGCGAGGTCCTCGATGCGCTGCGCGGCGCCGGGGCGAAGGTGATGCGGACCGACGAGCACGGCGATGTCGCCGTCGCCGGCACCCGCGACGTGCCGCTGGTGATCGGTCGCCGCTCCCCGGTCAGCGCTCCAGGGCGTCGCGGACGGCGTCCGCCTTGGGGGCGACCGTGGCCTTGGGTCCGACCTGGTCGGCGACGGCGTCCAGCGTCTTGAGCCCGTCGCCGGTGATGAGCAGGACGGTCTCGGCGTCGGGGTCGAGCAGGCCGGAGCGGATCAGCTTGCGGGCGCAGGCGACGGTCACACCGCCGGCGGTCTCGGCGAAGATGCCCTCGGTGCGCGCCAGCAGGCGGATACCTTCGACGACCTCCTCGTCGGTGACGTCCTCGACGGCGCCACCGGTGCGGCGGACGGCGTCGAGCACATAGGGGCCGTCGGCGGGCGCCCCGATGGCCAGCGAGCGTGCGATCGTGTTCGGCCGCACGGGCGAGACGACGTCGTGCCCGGCCTTGAACGCGTCCGCGACCGGGGAGCAGCCGCTGGCCTGGGCGCCGAACACCCGGTACGGCGTCTGCTCGACGAGCCCGAGGGCGCCGAACTCGCGAAAGCCCTTGTCGACCTTGGTCAGCTGCGAGCCGGACGCCACCGGCACCACCACCTGGCCGGGGAGCCGCCAGCCCAGCTGTTCGGCCACCTCGTAGCCGAGGGTCTTGGAGCCCTCGGCGTAGTAGGGCCGGACGTTGACGTTGACGAACGCCCAGTCCTCGTGCTCGGCGGCGAGCTCGGTGGCCAGCCGGTTGACGTCGTCGTAGGTGCCGTCCACGGCGATCAGGGAGCCGTCGTAGACCGCGGTGGTCAGCACCTTGGCCCGCTCGAGCGACGAGGGGATGAGCACGACCGAGTCCCAGCCGGCGCGGGCGGCGGCCGCGGCGACGGCGTTGGCCAGGTTGCCGGTGGAGGGGCAGGCGAGAACCTTGAAGCCGAGCTCACGGGCGGCGGCCAGGGCGACGGCGACGACGCGGTCCTTGAAGGAGTGGGTGGGGTTGCCGGTGTCGTCCTTGACCCAGAGGCCGCGCACGCCGAGCGCGGCGGCGAGGCGGTCGGCGCGCACGAGCCGGGTGCAGCCGGGCTCGGTGTTCGGATGGGTGGCGACCGTGGCCGGTACCGGCAGCAGCTGCCGGTACCGCCAGATCGACGGCGGCCCGGCCTGGATGTCCTCCCTGGTCACGCGGCCGAAGGAGTA
>DASSUA010000439.1:0-2111 GCA_035707525.1 Pseudonocardiaceae bacterium | reverse complement strand
GCCGCAGCAGGTACTCGGTACGCCGCTTGGGGTAGCGCAGTCCGGCCGCGCGGGCGGCCTCGGCGGGCGTGAGCCAGCCCAGGCCGTCGGGGAGGGCGTCCTCGCCGCGCGCCAGCCACCGCACTCCCGCACCCCCTCGCGTAGTAGAGATCGAAGTACTGCACATTGGTTACCGGCTCACGCCGGCCGTGCGGGCGAGCGGATGTCGTTGGCGAAGCGCAGCACCGGAGGCGTGGTGAGCGCCTGCGGGTCCAGCGGGAGGGAGCTGGTCACCGTGAACGTCGCCGACTCGCCCGGCAGCAGCGTGACGAGCGCCCGGTCCACTGTGGCCGACGGATCGAGCCGGTCGGGGAGGAGCGTCAGGTCGCGCAGCAAGGCTCGGGCGGTGACCGTCACCAGAGCGCCGGCAGCAGCCGGCTTCACGGCCGCGTCGTAGCCGGGCGCCGGGTACGCCAGGTCGCGGTCCTCGGTAAAGAACCACCAGGCCCGCTCGCCGTCGGCCTCGGCCAGCACCAGCTCGCGGCGCGCGTCGTCGGCGTATGCCACGTCGACCGGCAACGGTACGGTGACCGTCGCGCGCGGCGGCACCGCCACCTCCAGTGTGGACTTTGCCCGCGACTGCCCGGCCAGGGTCAGCCGGGCCACGTCGACCTGGGTCTCCCACCGGGCCGCCGAGTCGTTCACCACTACCACCGCCAGCCCGCCGCCGCGCGGCTGCACGGTGAGCAGCCGGTCCGCGTAGCTGGCCCGCATGGCGTACCACATCGGCTTGCGGCGGCCGTCGCCGTCAACGGCCGACCAGGACGTCACCGGCCAGCAGTCGTTGAGCTGCCACACGACCGAGCCCATGCACACCGGCCACAGAGAGCGGAGGTGCTCGATCCCGACGCGGATCGCACGGGCCTGGTTGAGCTGGGTGAGCCAGTGCCAGTCGTCGAAGCCGCGCGGGGGCGGGAAGTGCGCGTCGAGCCCCCGGCGCAGCTTGCCGTCGCCGTCGGCGGCCTTCTGGTGGTGGCGCATGCCGGGGCAGCCGGGCGTGAGAGGCGCGTCGCGCAGGGCGCACCGGAGCGTCGCGAAGGCCGGCGGGGCCTGGAAGCCGTACTCCGCGACGAACCGCGGCCGGTACGACCGGTAATGCAGGTAGTTGCGGTGGTTCCAGACGTCCCAGATGTGCATGGTGCCATGGGCCGGGTCGTTCGGGTGCCGGCCGGAGCTGCCCGACCACGGCGAGCCGGGCCAGTACGGTCGCGTCGGGTCGAGCTCGGCCACGATCCGGGGCAGCAGGTCGTGGTAGTAGCTGCGGCCCCAGCTGCGCCCTGCCAGCTGGTCCGGCCAGCCCCAGTCGGCGTCGCCCCACTGGCACTCGTTGTTGCCGGTCCAGCTGACCAGACTCGGGTGCGGGGCGAGCCGGGAGACGTTGTCGCGCGCCTCGGCGGCCACCTCGGACGCGAAGGGCTCCTCCTCCGGGTACGCCGCGCAGGCGAACGCGAAGTCCTGGCCGACCATCAGGCCCAGTGCGTCGGCGAGGTCGTAGAAATCGTCCGACTCGTAGCTCCCGCCGCCCCACACGCGCAGGTAGTTAAGGTTCGCCTCGGCCGCCTGGGTGAGCCGCTGGGCGTAGCGCGCCCGCGTGACGCGGGACGGGAAGCAGTCGTCCGGGATCCAGTTGGCCCCGCGGGCGAAGACCGGCACGCCGTTGACCACGACCGTGTACGGCGTACCGTGCTCGTCCGGCTCGGTGTCCAGCCGCACGTCGCGGAACCCGATCTGCCGCGTCCAGGAGTCGAGCACCGCGCCGGCGGCGTCGAGCAGGGCCACCCGCAGCGGGTAGAGCGCCTGGTCGCCGTACCCCCGGGGCCACCACCGGGCCGGGTCGCGCACGCGCAGCCGTACCACCGCCTCGGGCTGCCCGGCCGGGACCGGGACCTGAGCGCCGGCACCGCCCACCGCGGCGGCCAGCACCAGCGGTACGGCGGATGCGCGCTCCAGCGTCGCGTGCACCTCCACGGTGCCGGCACCCCCGGCGACCGTCACCAGTGGACGGACGTCGCCGAGCCGGGCCACCGACCACGGGCGCAGCCGGACCGGCCGCCAGATGCCCGCGGTGACCA
>DASSUA010000438.1:0-2680 GCA_035707525.1 Pseudonocardiaceae bacterium | reverse complement strand
GTACTGCCCGGCATCGAGGTGGCGGGCGCGGTGTGCGTCGGTACGGCGGTCACGACGTGACGGTACCCGGCCGGACCGGCGAGTTAGTACGGGGCGGGCGTTCCACCGACACGGTGGGCCAGCAGAGCACTACGGTTAGACCGAAGTGCTCTGCCAGGGAGGACCGTTGGGGCGCTTACAGCAGGTCGGCTTGAACATCAGGCGCGCATACGTGGCTGGGCGGGAGTCCTTGCGGGCGGCTCGGGCGCAGGCCAAGGCGGTCGAGGACGCCGACGCCGGGGTCGTCCGGCCGCCCCAGCAGGCCCCGGTCCCGGCATCTCAGCAGGCCGCGGCCGTGTCGACGACGAGCCGCGACGACGCCGACATACCGCGGGGGCTGCGAATCGTGGCGGCGTGGTCCTGGCGGCTGCTGGTGATCGCGGCCGTGGGCGTGGTCGTCTTCAACGTGGTGTCCCGGCTCAAGCTCGTCGTCGTACCCCTGGTGATCGCGCTTCTGCTCTCCGCGCTGCTCGCTCCGGCAGTCAGGTGGCTGCGGGGTGCCAGGGTGCCCCCCTCGCTGGCTACCGCCCTCGTCCTCGTCGCCGGGCTGGCTACCGTGGTGGGCACGCTGACCGCGGTCATCCGCGAGTTCGTCGCGAACGTGCCGGAGCTGTCCCGCAACGCCCGCGAGGGCGTGCAGACGATCCAGGACTGGCTCAAGGACGGCCCGTTGCACCTGTCCGATCGCCAGCTAGACGACGTCCTGGACTCCGTGGAGAAATGGGTCAACGACAACCGGGAGGCCCTGACCAGCGAGGCGGTGAACACGGCGACAACCACGTTCGACATCCTGACCGGGCTGTTCCTGGTGCTGTTCGCGACGTTCTTCTTCCTGCGCGACGGCCGGCGCATCTGGCGGTTCGTCACCCGGGTCTTTCCTGTCACCACGCGAGAGCAGGTCAGCGCGGCAGGGGAGCAGTCTTGGCTGACCCTGGTCGCGTACGTGCGCGCCACCGTGCTGGTCGCATTCATCGATGCGCTGGGCATCGGGCTGGCCTTAGTGATCCTGGGGGTTCCGCTGGCCTTCCCGCTCGCCGCGCTGGTCTTCCTCGCCGCGTTCATCCCGATCGTCGGTGCCACGCTCTCCGGCGCGGTGGCGGTGCTCGTGGCGCTGGTCACCCGCGGCCCGCTCATTGCGCTGATCCTGCTCGCCGCGGTCATTGCGGTGCAGCAGCTGGAGGGGCACGTGCTCCAACCGCTGATCATGGGACGGGCGGTCGCGATCCACCCGCTCGCCGTGATCGTGGCGATCGCCGGCGGGGTGGTGCTCGCCGGGATCATCGGTGCCCTCGTGGCGGTGCCTATCGTCGCCGTGCTGAATACCGGGATCCGGCATCTCGTCTCGGCCCGCGAGGAGCCGCCCCCGGAGGCGGTGGTGGTCAAGTCCCACCCGACCTGACGAGGCAGGCGTGCCGGGGGTCAGGTCGCGGCCAGCCGCCGCAGGGCTGCGTACACCACCTCGGGCTTGGTCGTATACCACAGTGGGGGAAGGCTGCGGCGCAGGAACGTCCCGTACGCCGCGGCCCGCTCCAGCCGGGAGTCGAGCACGGCCACCACGCCGCGGTCGGTCCGCGACCGGATCAGCCGGCCCGCGCCCTGCGCCAACCGCACGGCGGCGATCGGCACGCTCACCGAGGCGAAGCCGGATCCGCCCGCGGCATCGACTGCGGCCGCACGGGCGGCGGCCAGCGGCTCGTCCGGGCGGGGGAACGGCAACCGGTCGATGACCACGAGCTGGCAGGCCTCGCCGGGCACGTCGACCCCCTGCCAGAGCGAAAGGACGCCGAACAGGCAGCTCTCCCGCTCCTCCCGGAAGCGGCGCACGAGCAGCGGCAGCGCCTCCTCACCCTGCAGCAGCACCGGCAGGTCGGTCTTGGCCCGGACCACCTCCGCGGCCCGCTCCGCCGCCCGGCGCGAGGAGAAGAGCCCGAGGGCACGCCCGCCGAGGGCGGCCACGAGCCGCAGTAGCTCCTCGGCCGCGGGCTCGGAGAGGCCGGACTGGGTCGGCCGGGGCAGGTGTGCCGCCACGTAGAGGATGCCCTGCCGCGCATAGTCGAACGGGGAACCGACATCGAGAGACCGCCAACCCCGCTCCGCCTCCGTATCCGCGGTGTCACCCGGCGCGGGCAGGCCCAGCGCGCGGGCCACGGTGTCGAAGCGGCCGCCTAAGGCGAGGGTCGCCGACGTGGCGACCACGGTGCGCTCGTCGTACAGGTGCGTGGCGAGCGTGCCGGCCACCGACAGGGGGGCCACCACAACGGCCCTGCGCTGCTCCTTCTCCACCCACGCCACGTCCTGCTCCGACTCGGCCAGCAGCCGCTGGGCGGTGCTCGACACCTCGGACAGCACGGCTCTGGCACCCTGCTTGCGCACCGGGTCCGGGTCGTCGGCCTTCACCTCGCCGACGCCGGTCAGCGCCGCCCGGCAGGCCGCGTCGACCAGCGTGCACGCCTCGCGCAGCCCGGCCGGCAGCCCGGTCATGATCCGCCCGGCCGGAGCGTCGGCCAGCCCGACCGCCATCGCGTCACCCGCCTCGGCCACCAGCCCGGCCACATCCGCCTCGACAAAGGCGCGGGCCCGCCGGGCCGCCTGGTCGAGCAGCTCCGGCGTGAGCTCGGCCCGCGCGGCCGAGGAGACCCGG
>DASSUA010000437.1:0-4302 GCA_035707525.1 Pseudonocardiaceae bacterium | reverse complement strand
CCACCGCGCGAGGCCATGATCATCTCAATGCGTTTCGGCCTGCACAACGGCAAGCCGTACATGGTCGTCTGCCAGGGCGAGCGCGGCGCGAACAGTTCCTGCGGCACGGCGCCGCCGTCGTGCACTACGAGCAGGGGGCCGTCCTCGGAGGCCCGGGGCAGCTCGACCGGGGCGAGCCGGCGCACCTGAACCAGCGGGACGGGGTGGCCGTCGGCTCCGGTGCCGGCGGCCTTGCCGAGTACCTGCCAGGCGGCGGGGCGACCGGTCGCGACGATGACCCAGGCGCCGGTGGCCATCGCCCGCAGGGCGACCTGCCTGGCCAGGTAGAGGCCACCGACCACGACGAGCCTGGTCGGCGTCGAGCGGAGCACGGAGATGGTCAGGGGCTCGCCGGTCGGGCCGGATCCGAGCACCATGCCGCCGCTGGCGCCGGGCGGGCTGATCGCGTCGAGCACGGCCGGCGGCACTACGAACTCGGGCGCGACGCCCCTGGTGGTCTCGGTCAGCCGGCTGCGGCTCATGCCGCACCGCCGAGCGGCAGGGTCGCGGCGAGGCCGGCGAGCTGCAGGCCGCGCAGCGGGGTCAGGCCGATGCCTAGTCGCTGGGCGAGCATCCGCAGGCGCTCGTCGGCGGCTTCAAGCTCGCTCGGGGTGCGGGCGCTGACCCGCACCAGCCCTCGCACGCCGACCTCGCCCTCCTCGCCGCTCGGCGAGATCGACAGCGCGACCGTCGCCGACAGCGCGCGGACGCCGGTCAGCGCGTTGAGGCTGTGCGCGGCGCCCCTCGGCCAGCCGGTCACGGCGTAGCTGGCGTGCCCGACGCCGCCCGCGGTCACCCCGGTCCAGCGTTCGCGCAGCACGACCGGATTCGTCGTGCCGGCGGCGATGGCGGCGGTGAGTTCGGCGGCCGACACGCCGGCGCGCAGCAACTGGTCGACGTCGAGCGGGGTGGTTTGCACGCCGCGCGCCTCCAGGGCGCTGCGCACTCGGGACAGCGCGCCGATCAGCGCCCGGTGAGCGCCGACGACGCCGCCGCCGCGTTCGCGCACGGCCGCCGGGCAGCGCCTCGGGTCCAGCCGGACGGCGACCCAGGTGGTGCGCCTGGCGGCGACCGGCAGCGGGCCGAGCACCTCCAGGTACGAGGTCAACGCCGGCGAGGACGGCGGCAGCGCGGTGCTCCCCGGGTAGCAGTGCCAGATGACGCCGATCGCGTCGAGGACGACGCCGCGGTCCTCGAGCGTGGTGGTGAGCGCTCCGAGCGGGAGGTTCGGCACGCCCATGACGTGCTGCACGAGCCCAGGCGGCGGCTCGACCAGCAGGACCGCGGTCCAGGTGCCCTCGTGCCAGGCCAGCCCGACCGGGTGGCGCTCGTGGTCGGTGCCGTGCGCGACGACCAGGTCGGGCACGGCGAGCCGCAGCAGCGACACCCGCGGGTCCTGCGGGCCGGTGATCCTGGCGCCGGTCTCCTCCGCGGCGGGGGTCGTGGCCGGGTCGCTCTGCCTGGCGACCTTGGTGTGCGGGCGCAGCAGGTAGCGCGCGGTCAGGCCGATCCACTGGGTGAGCCAGCGCCCGCGCCAGCGCGTGAGCGATACCAGCAGCGCTGCGGCGGCCACCGCGGTCGAAACCGGCAGCAGCTGCGCCTCGATCGCCAGCAGCACCAGCCCGGCCGCCACACCGAGCTCGAGCACCACCAGGTTCGAGACCGGCATCGAGCCGAGGCTCGGACCCAGCGCGCGGCGCCGGATCCGCATCGCGGCCCCGTGCCCGGCGCGTGGGCGGGAGCCACGCCTCGGCGCGGACTCGCGGACCGTCCCCGGCTGCGCGGAGACGCCGGGAGCCGGTCGAGGCGGCAGGGCGCCGGCGGGCATACCGCCGGGAGGCGTGCCGGGGGGAGGCGTGCCGGGGGGCATGGCCGGCGGTGGGCCGGGGGGGCTGCCCGGCGGTAAGCCGGGCTGGGTGCCTAGTGGTGGGCCGGGCTGGGTGCCCGGCGGCGATGGGACGGGCGGCTGGCCGGGCGGGATCGGGGGCGGGCCGGCGGGCGGCGGAACGGACGGGGGAGGCGGCCTCATGGCTGTCACGAACGTGCCCCCGTGTCGCGGGCCGCGTCGGCGATCATGCCGTGCCTCAGTCCCCTCGCACCGTCGTGCTGATGTCCGTGCTGATGTCCGTGCTGATGTCCGTGCTGATGTCCGTGCTGATGTTCTCCGAACCCGGTAACCGGCCGCCGCGGGGCCGGTTATCCTCCGGAAACGGTACCGCGCGATGGGGAGCTGCCTACCCGCAATGGCCCAAACACCGACCAGCAAGGCTCAGGTCCAGGCGTACCGGTTCGTGCTCAAGCGCATGGAGTCGGCGCTTGTGCGCCGGGATGCCGTGATGCTGCACGACCCGATGCGGACCCACCTGCGTGCGGTGATCGTGGGCGTGATCATCGCGGTGGTCGTGGTCGCGGGCTTCCTGGTGTGGGGCCTGTTCAAGCCCAAGAACGTGCTGGGCACCGACGGCATCGTCATAGGCAAGCAGTCCGGGGCGATGTACGTGCACGTGACCAACCCGCAGCAGCGGCTGATCCCGGTGACCAACCTGGCGTCCGCCCGGCTGATCCTGCTCGCCCAGCAGTCCGCGGCCGGCGCCCAGCCGGCTCCGGGCAGCGGCGCGGCCGAGCCGAGGTTGATCGACGACTCGGCGTTGCAGAACATCACCCGGTTCCCGGTCGCCGGGATCCCGGGCGCACCGCAGGACATCCCGGGCGCCGGCGAGCTGGTCGAGCCCAGGTGGTCGCTGTGCGACACGACGACGGTCAAGGAGCGCGACCCCGACCCCACCGCGACGCCGGAGATCCGGACGACCGCCCTGATCGGGCTCGACCTGCCGGGCCGGCCGATCACCGACCGGGAGGGGCTGCTGCTGCGCTACGACGCGCCCGAGGCGACCTCCTACTACCTGGCCTACCGCGGGCACAGCCACAAGATCGACCCGACCGACGTCGACGTGCGCAACGCGTTCCGCCTGCCCGACCCGGCCCGGGCCGGCTCCGACGACCGGCTGGTCAGCGTCGGCCTGCTGAACGCGCTCCCGCCGGGCGACGAGCTGAAGGTGCCGGAGATTCCCGGCAACGGCGAGCGGTCGAAGCTGCCCGGCCTGGACGACCTCAAGGTCGGCGACGTGTTCCGGGTCGAGGTAGCCCAGCAGGGCGGTACCAACGAGTACTGGGTGATCCTGCGCGACGGCGTGCAGAAGGTGCCCCGAACGCTCGCCGACCTGCTGCTGTTCAGCGCCGGCCGGCACCCCGAGATCCCGCCGAGGCCGGCGACGGCGGTCACCACCACGGTCAACCGGCTCGACACCGACGGGTTCCCGCAGGACGCGCCCGAGATCATCCCGATCCGCAGCTCGACGGTGGCGTGCCTGCACTGGGCACTGCGGGACGGCTCGGAGCAGGTCACGATGACGGTGGCGGACACGATGCTCGCGCCGAACGGCCTGCAGGCGACCACGCTCGCCCAGGCCGACGGCAGCGGGGACCTGCTCGACGAGGTCGTCATCCAGGGTGGCAAGGGCGCGGCCGTCCAGGGCGTCGTGCCGGGCCAGCAGAGCGGGACCGGCAACATGTTCCTGGTCACCGACCAGGGCGTGAGGTTCGGCATCCCGAACGGGGAGGTGGCGGCCGCGCTCGGGTTGCAGCAGTTCAGCCCGGCTCCGGAGGAGATCCTGCGGTTGCTGCCCGACGGACCGGCGCTCGACCCGCAGGACGCACTGTGCACGTTCGACTCGATCCCGGCCGAGGGCGAGTGCACCCCGCTGCCCATCGGGAAGGGCCAGGGCGGCGGTTGACCGAACCGGACCGGGATTGATCCGGCCTGGAACGTCCACCGCGCCGGTTCCGTCGTAGGGGCCGACGCGGAAGGAGTTGCCCGGTGGACGCGGTCAGGGTCGACGTGGACAGGCTGCTGGAGTACGCCGGGGCGCTGGAGCGGCGCACGGCGCAGGTGCAGGCCATCCGGCGCTCGGTGGCGGAGCGGCCGCTCGAGCCGGAGGCGTTCGGTGAGCTGGGCGCGGCGCTCGCGACGCCGCAGGCCTACCAGCGCGCCGCCGACCGGCTGGCCGGCCAGCTCGACCTGGCGCAGCGCGTGCTCGGCTCGGCCGCCGAAGCGCTGCGGGAGGCCGCCGGCCACTACCGCGGCCAGGACACCGACGCCGCGCTCACCCTCGAGCGGCGAGCGGCGACGGACTGACCGGGAGGGACCGTGCCCATACACGACACGCTGCCAACACGCGACAGGTTCGCGCCGGCGAGCGCCGG
>DASSUA010000436.1:0-6086 GCA_035707525.1 Pseudonocardiaceae bacterium | reverse complement strand
CGGCCATGACGGCGACCACGGCTCGGTCCCGCGCCCGGCTGTTCGGCTGATACGTGACCAGGGCACGCGCGCCGGCACTCGCCGGTGGCGAGCTCGTGCAGGCCTAGGGTTGGCACCGTGACTACCGCCGACCAGGCCGTTCGCCAGCAGCTCGACACGCTCGGCATGCCGTACCGGATCATCGACATCGACCCGGCCTACGCCGACACCGCCGAGTTCTGCGCCCGCTACGGCTACCCGCTGGAAATCTCGGCCAACTGCATCCTGGTCGCCGCCAAGACCGGCGCCGAAAAGTTCTGTGCGTGCCTGGTGCAGGCGACCAGCCGGCTCGACGTCAACCGCACCGTCCGCCGGCTGATGGGGGTGCGAAAGGCGTCGTTCGCGAGCCCAGAGCAGACCATCGCGGTGACCGGAATGCAGATCGGCGGGGTAACCCCGTTCGCGCTCCCGGCGGGGCTGCCGCTCTATATCGACGTGCCGATCATGGAACTGGACGAGGTCATCGTCGGCGGCGGTGGCCGTTCGACGAAGGTGCTCGTCGCGCCGGCGGCCCTGGCCAAGCTTCCCGATGCGACCGTGGTCGACGGTCTGGGAGTGCCGGCCTGAGCCACCGGCGCGACTAGGCGGTTATCGGATCAGAGCGGTTATCGGATCAGAAGGTGGCGACGTTCAGCAGCCGGTCCGGGTTACCGTCCGGGTCGGTGCCGGTCGACCAGTTGAGGTTGGCGGCGTTCTGCAGCGCCGTCTTGACCGCCGCCGGCGACGCCGTCGGGTTGGTGGCCTTGTACAGCGCGGCACCGCCGGCGACGTGCGGGGAGGCCATCGACGTACCGGAGATCGTGTTGTAGCCGCCGCCCTTCCAGGACGACAGGATGCACACGCCCGGCGCGATCAGGTCGACGTCGGCGCCGAAGTTGGAGAAGTCGGCGAACGTGTCGTCCACGTCGGCACGGCAGGTCGCGGCCCCGCCGCCGCCCGGCGTGCCGTTGAAGTCGGCGAGCGCGCTCACCGTGATGACCTCGGCGTAGGTGGCGGGCACGAAGTTGTTGGCGTTGGTGGCGGAGTTCCCCGCGGCGACCGCGTAGGTGACCCCGGCGGCGACCGAGTTGCAGATCGCCTGATGCATCGCGTCGCTGGCGCAGCTCCCGTCGCTACCGGAGCCGCCGAGGCTCATGTTGGCGACCTCAATCTCGCTGGCGTGCGCGGTCACCCAGTCGATGCCGCAGATGATGTCGGAGAAGGAGCCGCTGCCCTGGTTGTTGAGCACCCGCACCGGCCACACCCGGGCGCCGGGCGCCACGCCGACCACACCGTCACCGTTGTCGATCGCACCGATCGTGCCGGCCACGTGCGTGCCATGGCCGTGCCCGTCGTTGGCGCTACGGCCGGTCGAGCAGTTCCTGGCACCGGCCCGGTGGACGTTGAGGTCGGGGTGAGTGAGGTCGATGCCGGTGTCGATGACGGCTACGTCCACGTTGACCCTCGTGTCAACGCCGTCAATGGCGGCAGTCGGGCTCAGCTCGGCGTCGACCCGGTTGATGCCGGTCGGCAGCGTCTGGGCCGCGATCGAGGCGACGCCGTCGGCCTGGACCAGCAGCACGCGCGGGTCGCTGGCCAGGCGGGCGGCGGCGGTCGCGCTCATCCGCGCCGAGTAGCCGTTGAGCGCGTGCCGGTACACGTGACCCACCGTCGCGCCGTGCGCGCGGGCGTGCTCGGCGGACACCGACGTCGCGTTGACGTCGGCCTTGAGCATCACGATGTAACCCGCCTGCGGTGCGGCCGCGGTGGCACCCGCTCCGAAGGCGACTGTCGACGCAATCGCTAACGCGCCGGCAGCCAGCGCGAAAACTGTTCTACGCACGGGGTTTCCCTCCCGTCAGACAATCCGGTCAGGACTCCGACCGGACGCGACTGACGGTGCCACCGTGATTACAAGAGCACCATCGACTCAAGGAATGACACTGTTGGGCTGAACAGGTGCGCTACTAAAGGCGCAGATCAGCCCACTCAGTCGGCTCAGTCGGCTACGGTGATGCCCATCGAGCGCGCGGAGCCGGCGACGGCCTTCATCGCGGCCTCGACGTCGGTGGTGTTCAGATCGGGCAGCTTACGCTCCGCGATCGCGCGCACCTGGTCGCGGGTGAGCCGGCCGGCGCCCTCGTGGCCGGGCCGCTGCGAGCCCTTGTCGGCGCCGAGCGCCTGACGGATCAGGAAGCTGGTCGGCGGCGTCTTGTAGCGCAGGTTGTAGCTGCGGTCCTCGAACACCGTCACCACGACCGGCACGATCTCGCCGCGCTGGCTGGAGGTGTTGTCGTCGTACTCGAGCTTGAGCTGGCGGGTGTTGACACCCGTCGGGCCGAGCATCTTGCCGAGCTCGACCATCGACGCACTGCCGGCCTCGAGCTCCAGGGTCACCTGCAGCGTCTTTCGCTGTTGCTTGGGGGGCACGCGCGTCAACCTCTCGACTAACCAGGGGATTTCGCGCACAAGCCTAGCACCCGCCCCACACCGCCCCCCCTCCGGCGTGTCGTCCGCTTCGGTACGCAAGTTACACGTTTCGGTACGGGCCGAACCCGGGCCGAACCCGGGCCGGCGCCCGCCTGTGCCTGTCCGGGTCCGTCCGAGTCCGTCCGGCCCGCCTTTCGCGCGCCCAACCCCGTTCGCTACGCATTGAAACCATCTGATTACGCAACCTGGAGGTGCGCGTTGCGAGCACGCATGAGAAGGGCGCTGATCGCCACCGCCGCGGCGGCCATGGCCGTCGCCACGCCGAGCGCCTCGGCCGTCGTCGTCCCCGACCACGCGATCATCGTCTGCCAGTCGGCGACCTGGTACCTCAACTACGACCACTCCTACGGGCCCTGGCCGCCCGGCGGGGCCTACACCGTCTACTACGGCAACAAGGTCGGGCACACCAGGGGCGCGCACCCGGTCTACAACGGCTGGGCGGCCACGTACGACTTCGGCGGACCGCTGGACAACGACTGGGGCTACGTCCGGTACGAGTGCCTCGGCGGCTGGGGCTCCTGGTAGGGAGGGGAAACGATGCGCTTGACAGTTCGTGCGGCGGTTTCGGCCGCCCTGTGCGCCGCCGCGGTGTTCGCCGGCGCGACAGCGGCCCAGGCCGGCTACGCCGACGTCGGCCAGCGGGAGACGGTGTGCGCCCAGACCCTGTCGGTGCGCACCGCACCGGGCGGCGCCTGGCTGGGGACGCTGTACCAGGGTCAGACGTTCTACGTGCGCGAGGTCCACGGCAGCTGGGTCTACGGCTTCGCCTACGGGTACATCAACCACAATGGCTGGGTCCAGAACGGCTGGTTCTACCCGCTGCCGTGCAGCGGTCCCTGATCTGACCGGCGAAGACCTCCCCGGCGGTGCCAGACTGGAGTAGCCCGTCCTACCCCAGAAGGACCCGATGCCCGCTGCGCCACTCAGCCACGCGGACCCGACGTCAGTCGGCGGCTACACCCTGCTCGGCCGGCTCGGCGCCGGCGGCATGGGCGTGGTGTACCTGGCCGGGAACGCCGCCGGGGACGAGGTCGCCGTCAAGGTGCTGCATGAGCGCCTTGCCGCGAGCCCGCAGTTCCTCGCCCGGTTCGCCGACGAGGCCGCCGCGGCCGCCAGGGTCGCCGGATTCTGCACCGCGCGCGTGCTGCACGCCGACGTCCGGGCCCGGCCGCCGTACCTGGTCACCGAGTACGTGCCTGGCCCGACGCTGGACGAGGTGCTCGCGTCCGGCAAGCCGTTGCAGGCCTCCGAGGTCGAGGCGCTCGCGGTCGGCGTCGCGGCGGCGCTGACCGCGATCCACGCCGCGGGGCTGGCGCACCGCGACCTCAAGCCGTCCAACGTGCTGCTGTCGCGGCTGGGGCCGAAGGTGATCGACTTCGGGATCGCTCGCGCGCTCGACGTCGCTAGCGACCGCACCGAGTCCGGCATCCTGTTGGGCACCCTCGGTTGGCTCGCTCCCGAGCAGCTGTACGGCCGGTCCACCCAGGCCACCGACGTGTTCGTGTGGGGGCTGCTGATCACCAGGGCGGGCACCCGCTGGCAGCCGGCCCCGGAGCTGCGGGTCTCCGTGCCGCCGGCGGCCGAGATCGCGACCCTGCCGCGCTCGCTGGCGGCGGCCGTCACGGCCGCCCTGAACCTGGACCCGGCCGCCCGCCCGGCGGCGCGCGACCTGCTGCTACGGCTGTGCGGATCGGCCGAGGCCGGGCCGGTTCGCAGCGCGACCAAGGCGCTCAGCCATCCGTGGTCGGCGCCGTATCCCACCAGAACGCCGTATCCCACCGGAACGCCGTACCCGACCGGAACGCCATACCCGACCGGAACGCCGTACCCGACCGGAACGCCGTACCCGACCAGCACGCCGTACCCGACCAGCACGCCGTACCCCGCCGGCGCCGGGACGTCGAGGCCCAACGGCTCACCGCAGCCGGCCGGCCTGTCCCGGCCCAATCGCCCGTCTCTGCTCGAACGCCTGTCCGGACGCAAAGGCTCCGGCCGGGTCAGCGGCTCGTCCCGATCCAGCGGCTCGTCCGGTTCACGGCAACCGGCCGGTTCCCCTCAACCGGCCGGCGCACGCCACCCGGCCCGCCCGACCCGGCACCTGCCGCCGCCCCACGCCCGAAACGGTCCGGCCGCGGCGCCGTACCCGCCGGCGGGGATGCCGCGACCCGGCTATCCACCGGTCCAGCCGGCCGTCAAGCGGCGCCGGCGTCGCTGGTACACCCGCAAGCGGTTCCTGCTGATGGCCGCGGTGATCGCGCTGGTGGCGGTCCTGAACAGAGGCGACGGAAATACCGGACAGTCGCTGCCGCCGGGCACCGCGCGCGACGGCATCCTCGAGTTCACCGTCGTCGACTGGGACTGCGGCCGCAAGACGCTCGGCGCGCCACCGTACGTGCGGGAGGCGCAGGGCCAGCTGTGCACGTTCGACCTGCGCGTACGCAACTTCGGCGACCAGGCCCGCATGGTGCACGTCGGCAGCCAGAAGCTGCACGACGCGGCCGGCCGAGCCTTCAGCGCCGACGAGACCGCCTGGATGTACCTGGTCGACGCCAGGCCGTTCTTCCAGCACGAGATCAACCCCGGCAACGAGCTCGACGGCACGCTCGTCTACGACGTCGCGGCGGGTTCGCAGCCGACGGGACTGGTGGTCCACGACTCACCTTTCAGCGGCGGGGCGGTCATCCAGCTAGCGTGACGCCCATGGCAGCGCGCAGCAGGACCAGGTCCCTGGCCGGCAAAGTCGCCGTGGTGACGGGAGGGGCGAGAGGGATCGGCGCGCAGACCGCGCGGGCGCTCGCCGCGGCCGGGGCCAGCGTCGCGATCGGTGACCTCGACGTGGTGCAGGCCGAGCAGGTGGCCGCCGAGATCGACGGTCTCGCGCTGCGCCTGGACGTCACCGACCGCGCCGGGTTCACCGCCTTCCTCGACGAGGTCGCCGAGCGGCTCGGCCCGGTCGACATCCTGATCAACAACGCCGGCATCATGGCGCTCTCGCGCATCGAGGACGAGGACGACGCCCAGACCCTGCGCCAGCTCGAGATCAACCTGCACGCCGTTATCCGCGGCACCCGCGAGGCCATCCGGCGCATGAAGCCACGCGGCACCGGCCACATCGTCAACGTCGCCTCCTCGGCCGGCAAGGGCGGCTTTCCCGGCGCAGCGACCTACTGCGCGACCAAGCACGGCGTCGTCGGGTTCTCCGAGGCGGCCCGCGGCGAGCTGCGCGGCACCGGCATCGAAGTGTCGTGCGTGCTGCCGGCGGTCGTGCGCACGGAGCTGGCCGCCGGGTTGAGCGAGGCGCGCGGCGTCAAGTCCGTCGAGGCGGCCGACGTCGCCGACTCGATCATCGCCACCCTGCGCCGGCCGCGCTTCGAGGTGTTCGTGCCCCGCTCGGTCGGCGCCATCTCCAAGTTCGCCCAGGTGCTGCCGAGGCCGGCGCGCGAACTGCTGGTCCGCGCCATGCGAGCGGACCGGCTGCTGCTCGACAGCATCGACTCCCCCGAGCGCACCGACTACGAGAAGCGCGCGGCCGCCAGCGCGCCGGCGCTCGACGAACCGCCACCGCTGCCAGGCGCCGG
>DASSUA010000435.1:0-4015 GCA_035707525.1 Pseudonocardiaceae bacterium | reverse complement strand
CCACCGTCCGGCGTTGATGGTGCTGTGTCAGCGCCACGCCACCGAGCGAACCGGCCAGAGCGCCAACAGCCGTGATGATCTGCGGAAAGTAGTCAGCCACGAGGTTGCCGCCGGGCCGCTCAGCCCTTGCTCTTAGACGTTAATCCGCTACGGAACTCGACCACGTCGCCGTCGCGCATCACGTACGCCTTGCCCTCCAGGCGCACCTTGCCGGCGGCCTTCGCGGACGCCATCGAACCGGCCGCCACCAGGTCGTCGTAGCGCACGATCTCGGCCTTGATGAAGCCGCGCTGGAAGTCAGAGTGGATCACCCCCGCCGCCTCCGGGGCCGTGGCGCCGATCGGGATGGTCCAGGCCCGGGCCTCCTTCGGCCCGGCGGTCAGGAACGTCTGCAGCCCCAGCGTGCGGAAACCGACCTGGACCAGCTGGTCCAGGCCCAGCTCGGCCTGGCCGATCGACTCCAGCAGCTCGCGGGCCTCGGCCGGGGGCAGGTCGATCAGCTCCGACTCGGCCTTGGCGTCGACGAAGACCGCCTCCGACGGCGCGACCAGCGCACGCAGCTCGTCGAGGAGGGCGGGGTCGGCCAGCTGCTCCTCGTCCACGTTGAACACGTAGAGGAACGGCTTGCCGGTGAGCAGGTGCAGCTCGCGCAGCTCAGCGGTGTCGATACCGGCACCGGCCGCGCCGGCGTACAGGGTCACCCCGCGGTCGAGCAGGTCGCGGGCGGCGACCGCCGCCGCGTGGGCGCCGGCGCGCTCCTTGCGCGCCTTCGCCTCCTTCTCCAGCCGCGGCAGTGCGCGCTCGATCGTGCCCAGGTCGGCGAGGATCAGCTCGGTGTTGATGGTCTCGATGTCGTCCGCGGGCGACACCTTGCCGTCGGGGTGGGCGACGCTGGGGTCGGCGAACACGCGCACCACCTGGCAGATCGCGGAGGCGTCGCGGATGTGGGTGAGGAACGCGTTGCCACGCCCCTGCCCCTTGGACGCGCCGCGGGCGAGACCGGCGATGTCGACGAACGTCACCGCCGCCGGAACGGTCTTCGCCGACTTGAACATCGTCGCGAGCGTGTCCAGGCGGGGATCTGGCAGGCCGACGACGCCGACGTTGGGCTCGGCGGCGCCCGGGTGCCGCGCGGCCAGCGCGCTGTTACGGGTCAGCGCGTTGAACAGCGTGCTCTTGCCGACGTTCGGCACGCCGACGATGCCGATGGTGAGGCCCACGAGCCGCCAGTCTACGCCCCGCCCCGGGCCGGCCCTCTCCACGGTCATGTCCGAATCCCGCGAGCGACCCACGCCTGGCAAGGGCAGGATCGAGGCGTGGATCTGGACTTCGAGCACTGCTACCGCGCGGTCGCCAGCCGTGACTCCCGGTTCGACGGCCGGTTCTTCACCGCGGTCACGTCGACCGGCATCTACTGCCGGCCGTCCTGCCCGGCGCTCACGCCCAAGCGGCGCAACGTGCGGTTCTACGCCTCGGCCGCGGCCGCCCAGCGCAACGGCTTCCGGGCGTGCCGCCGGTGCCGGCCGGACGCCGTACCCGGCTCACCCGACTGGGACGCGCGCGCCGACCTGGCCGGCCGCGCCATGCGGCTGATCGCCGACGGCGTCGTCGACCGCGAGGGTGTGCCGGGCCTGGCCCGGCGCCTGGCGTACACCGAGCGCCACCTCAACCGGATGCTCACCACGGAGCTGGGCGCGGGGCCGCTGGCGCTGGCCCGCGCGCAGCGCGCGCAGACCGCGCGGGTCCTGGTGGAGACGACCGAGCTGGGCCTGGCGGAGGTCGCCTTCGCCGCCGGCTTCGGCAGCGTCCGGCAGTTCAACGACACGATCCAGCAGGTGTACGGGGTCGCGCCGACCACGCTGCGGGAGGCCGCGCGGCGCCGCCCGGCCGCCCCGGCGGGCACCGCCGGCACAGTGGCACTCCGGCTGCCGTACCGGCCGCCGCTGCACGCCGCCGCGCTGCTGGAGTTCCTGGCCGCGCGGGCGGTGCCGGGGGTCGAGGCGGTCGACGCGGTCGACGGCGCCAGCTACCGCCGCGCGCTGCGCCTGCCGCACGGCCCGGCGACCGTGGCGCTGGCGCCCGCCGGCGGGCACGTCGCCGCGACCCTGCGCCTGTCCGACATGCGCGACCTCGCCCCGGCGGTGGCGCGCTGCCGGCGCCTGCTCGACCTGGACGCCGACCCGGTCGCGATCGACGCGGTGCTCGCCCAGGACCCGGCGCTCGCCCCCGCGGTCGCCAAAGAGCCAGGGGTACGGGTGCCCCGCGCCGTTGACGGCTTCGAGATCGCGGTACGGGCCGTGGTGGGGCAGCAGATCTCGGTGCCGGGAGCGCGCAAGGTACTCACCCGGCTCGTCGCGGCGCAGCCGGCGCCAGGCGAGGCCGGACAGCCGGCGCCGGACGGGACCGGGCCGCTGCTGTTCCCCGACCCGGAGACGCTGCTGGGCCTGCCGGACGAGGCGTTCGCCATGCCGGCCGCCCGCCGGGCCACCCTGCGCGCGCTCGCCCGGGCGGTGGCCGACGGGGAGCTGGACCTCGACGGGGGCGCGGACCGCGCGGAGACCGAGCGGCGCCTGCTGGCGCTGCCCGGGGTCGGCCCGTGGACCGCCGGCTACGTGGCGCTGCGCGCGCTCGGCGACCCGGACGCGTTCCTGCCGACCGACCTGGGCGTACGCCGGGGCGCGGCAGCGCTCGGCCTGCCCGGCACCGCCACCGCACTCGACTCCCACGCGGTGCGCTGGCGCCCGTGGCGCTCGTACGCCGTGATCAGGTTATGGAGGACAAAGTGGACATGACAACGTTGCCCACCCCGGTCGGACCGCTGGCGATCGTCGCGGACGCCGACGGGGCGGTGCTCGCCGCGGGCTTCACCACGGATGTGGGTGCGCTGCTGGCACTCGTACACCCGAGCCTGCGGACCACGACGGAGCCGCACCGGCGGGCGGACCTCGGGCCGGCCGCCCAGGCCGTGCGGCGCTACCTGGAGGGCGACCTCACCGCGCTGGACGAGGTGCCGGTCCGCCAGCACAGCGACGGGGCGTTCCTGCCGGCTGCCTGGGCGGCCCTGCGCGAGGTCAAGCCCGGCGAGCCGGTCACCTACACCGACCTGGCGACCCGGGCCGGCCGCCCGGCCGCGGTACGCGCGGCGGCGCAGGCGTGCGCCCGCAACGCGGCGATTCTGTTCGTGCCGTGCCACCGGGTGGTCCGCGCGTCCGGCGCGCCCGGCGGCTACCGGTACGGCACGGACACCAAACGCTGGCTGCTGAACCATGAGAGCCGTAAATCTGACGTGAGAAATGTCGTAGCCAACAGGTAACGTTTCGGTGTGCCGGATGACCCTTACCCCCGGAACGCTCTTCACAATCTGTGGCGGATCAGGCGCTATCTGCGCCCCTATCGGGGACAGCTGATCCTGCTCATCGTGACCGGATGCGTGACGACCGTCGTGAGCATCTCGGTTCCCCTCGTGGTGCAGCGGGTCATCGACGGCCCGCTGACCCACGGCGACAGGCGGGGCCTGCTGCTGCTCGGCAGCCTCGCGCTCGGGCTCGGGCTGGTCGAGGCGTTGCTGATCTTCATACGCCGGTGGGTCCAGTCGAGCTACTCCCTGGGCATCGAGACGGCGATCCGGCGCGACCTCTACGCGCACCTGCAACGCCTGCCGGTCGCCTTCCACGACAGGTGGCAGTCCGGCCAGCTGCTCTCCCGGGTCACCAGCGACATGGGCGTGCTGCGCCGGTTCCTGTCGTTCGGCCTGGTCTTCGGGGTGGTCAACGGGGCGACGTTCGTGACCGTGGTGGCGCTGCTGCTGCACCTCTACTGGCCGCTCGGTGTCATTGTCGCGCTGATGACCGGGCCGCTGTTCTTCTCCAGCAAGCGGTTCTTCCACCGCTACATCAAGGCCGCCCGGAAGGTGCAGGACCAGCAGGGCGACCTGGCGACGCTGGTCGAGGAGTCGGCGCAGGGGGTCCGCCTGATCAAGTCCTTCGGCCGGCGGCGGCACATGGCCGCCCGGTTC
>DASSUA010000434.1:0-5106 GCA_035707525.1 Pseudonocardiaceae bacterium | reverse complement strand
CCGTCGGGCTGTCGGCGCTGGCCTGGGCGGCGCAGAACCCGGCGGGGACGTCTGCGGTGCTGATCGCGGTGCTCGCGGTGGGCGGCCTGGTCCTGCTCGTGCCGTCGCTGCGGCGGGTGCTGCCGGCCCGCACCGTGACCGCCGGCCGCGGCCTGCCGACCGTCGTGCTTTCCCGGGGGCTCGCGACCGGCTCGTTCTTCGCCGTGCAGGCCTACCTGCCGCTGACGCTCACCGCGGTGCACGGGCTTTCGCCGGCGCTCGCCGGGCTGCCGCTCACGGTCGGCGCGCTCGGCTGGTCGGCGGCCTCGGCGTGGCAGGGCCGGCGCCCCGACCATCCGCGTGACCGGCTGCTGCGCCACGGCTTCGTGCTGATTGCGTTCTCCCTGGCCGCGTCGACGCTGGTCGCGTTCCCAGCGGTGCCGCCGTGGATCGCGATGCCGATCTGGGTGGTGGGCGGGGCCGGGATGGGGCTGGCCATGCCGAGCCTGAGCGTTCGCCTGCTCGAGCTGTCGCCGCCGCAGGACCGCGGGTTCAACTCGGCCGCGCTGCAGATCTGGGACATGCTGATGGCGGCGGCGTGCATCGCGCTCGGTGGCGTGCTGCTGGTGGCGCTCGCCTCGATCGAGGCGCCCACGCCCGCCGTGGTCGTGCTGAACCTGTTGATGGTCGGCGTCGCGCTGCTCGGCGCCGCGCTGGCGTCGCGCACCCGTACGAGTGCGGACGGCTACCCTGAATAGGCCATGACCTATCTGGACCACGCGGCGACCACTCCGATGCTGCCGGAGGCCATTGCCGCCATGAGCGAGGCGCTGGCCGACCTGGGCAACGCCTCGTCGCTGCATTCGTCCGGCCGTCGTGCGCGGCGTGTCGTGGAGGAGTCCAGGGAGCGGATCGCGGAGGCGCTCGGGGCCGGGCCCTCGGAGGTGATCTTCACCACGGGCGGCACCGAGGCCGACAACCTCGCCGTCAAGGGCATCTTCTGGGCACGCCGCCAGGCCGACCCGAACCGCCGGCGGGTGCTGGCCTCCGCCGTCGAGCACCACGCCGTGCTGGACTCGGTGAGCTGGCTGGTCGAGCAGGAGGGCGCCGACGTCACCTGGCTGGAGGTCGACGGGTACGGCCGGGTGCACGCCGACACGCTGGCCGCGGCGCTCGCCGAGAACCCCGACGACGTCGCGCTGGTCAGCGTCATGTGGGCCAACAACGAGGTCGGCACCGTCAACCCGATCCAGGAGCTGGCCGCGGTCGCGGCCCAGCACGGCGTGCCGCTGCACACCGACGCGGTGCAGGCGGTCGGCAACCTGCCGGTCGACTTCACCGCCAGCGGGATCGCCGCGCTGACCATGACCGGGCACAAGATCGGTGGCCCGTACGGCGCCGGCGTGCTGCTGCTGGACCGGGAGACCGCGTGCGTGCCGCTGCTGCACGGCGGCGGCCAGGAGCGCGAGGTGCGCTCGGGGACGCTCGACGTGCCGGCGATCGTCGGTCTGGCCACCGCGGCACGGGCCGCCGTCGCGTCGTCCGCGCGCCGCACCGCCGAGCTCACCGCCCTGCGCGACCAGCTGGTGTCGCGGCTGCAGGCGATCGTGCCGACCGCGGTGTTCAACGGCGACCCCGGCGTGTCCACTGTGGACCTCGGCCCGTCGCGGCTGCCCGGCAACGCGCACTTCTCGTTCCCCGACTGCGAGGGCGACTCGCTGATCATGCTGCTGGACGCGCGGGGCATCGAGTGCTCGACGGGCTCGGCGTGCACGGCGGGCGTCGCGCAGCCCTCGCACGTGCTGCTGGCGATGGGCGTCGAGCCCGCGCTGGCCCGCGGTTCCCTGCGGTTCTCGCTCGGCCACACCACCACGGCCGCCGACGTCGACGCGCTGATCGAGGCGATCGGCCCGGTCGTCGAGCGGGCCCGGCGGGCCGGGCTCGCCGGGCTGCGCCGGGGGTAGCGCGATGCGCGTGCTGGCGGCCATGAGCGGCGGCGTGGACTCGGCGGTCGCCGCGGCGAGGGCGGTCGAGGCCGGGCACGACGTGGTCGGCGTGCACCTGGCGCTGTCGGCCAAGCCCGGCACGCTGCGCGCCGGCGCCAGGGGCTGCTGCACGATCGAGGACGCCAGGGACGCCCGCCGGGCCGCCGACGTGCTCGGCGTCCCGTTCTACGTGTGGGACTTCGCGCAGCGGTTCACCGCCGACGTGGTCGAGGACTTCGTCGCCGAGTACGCCGCCGGCCGCACGCCGAACCCGTGCCTGCGGTGCAACGAGAAGGTCAAGTTCAGCGCGCTGCTGGACAAGGCGCTCGCGCTCGGCTTCGACGCGCTCTGCACCGGGCACTACGCACGGCTGGGCACCGACGGGCTGCTGCGCCGCGCGGTCGACGCCGGCAAGGACCAGTCCTACGTGCTCGCGGTGCTGCGCCCGGCGCAGCTCGCGCACGCGATGTTCCCGGTCGGCGACACGGCCAAGGCCGGCATCCGCGCCGAAGCGGCGCAGCGCGGGCTGGCCGTCGCCGGCAAGGCCGACAGCCACGACATCTGCTTCATCCCCGACGGCGACACCCGCGGCTTCCTGGCCGGCCGGCTGGGGGAGCGCCCGGGTTCGCTCGTCGACGACGAGACCGGCGAGGTGCTCGCCTCGCACGGGGGCGTGCACGGGTTCACGATCGGCCAGCGCAAGGGCCTGGGCGTGCACCGGCCGGCGGCCGACGGCCGCCCGCGCTATGTCCTGGGCATCGAGCCGGTCACCGGCACCGTGCGGGTCGGTCCCGCCGACCGGCTGGCGGTCCGGCACCTCGTCGGCGAGCGTCCGGTGTGGACCGGCGCGGCGCCGCCGCGCGAGCCGATCGAGTGCGTCGCCCAGGTGCGTGCGCACGGCGGCACGTCCCCGGCGGTCGCCGTACCCGCCGACGGCCGGCTGCTGGTCGAGCTGCGGGAGCCGCTGCCGGGCGTGGCCCCCGGCCAGGCGGTCGCCCTGTACCGCCCCGACGCCGAGCGCGGCGACGTCGTGCTCGGCAGCGCCACGATCGTCGCAACGGAGCCCTAACCCATATTTACGGGTGTCGCTGCTAACCTCGACCGGTGAAGACCACCATCGAGATCAACGACGAGCTGCTGCGGCAGGCCAAGGTCGTTGCCGCCGAGCGCGGCGTGACGTTGCGGGCACTCATCGAGCGGGCCTTGCACCGAGAACTCGAGTCGATGGAACGCGACAAGCGCCAGTACGCGCCGCGTGATGCCTCGGTGGGTGGCAGCGAGATCAACCCGGAGTTCCTACCGTGGCATTGGGACAAGGTCCGCGATCTGAGCTACGAGGACCGCGGCGCGTGATCGCGGTCGACACCAACATCCTGGTCTACGCGCACCGCGACGAGTTCGCGCAGCACAAGAGGGCCAACGAGGTGATCAACGGGTTGGCGACCGGCCGAGTGCCGTGGGGCATCCCGTGGCCGTGCATCGGCGAGTTCGTATCGGTCGTGACGAACCCGCGTCCGTTCCGCCGCCCGTCCACGGTCGACGAGGCCGCACTGCAGCTCGACGTGTGGGTCCACGCACCATCGGCCCGGCTGCTCGGCGAGCGCGTCGACACCTGGCAGCACCTTCGCGAGCTGCTGGTGACCTCCGGAGTCACCCGGGCCTCGGTCCACGATGCCCGGATCGCCGCGATCTGCCTCGAGCACGGCGTCCACGAACTGTGGAGCGCCGACCGGGACTTCTCGCGTTTTCCGAAGCTCAGGACACGCAACCCGCTGGAGGACGAGCTGACGTGACCGCAGTCAAGTTGCCACCGGGGACGGCGACCGGGATCGGGTCGATGCCCGGGCAGGACCCGGCGGAGGCCGCCCGGATCGTCGTCGGCGAGCTGCCCGACCTGCCGCACCTGCCCGAGCTGCCCGGCCGCGGCCTCGGCGCCGACCTGATCGGGCGGACGGCGGCGCTGCTGGTCGACCTGGCGATAGAGGAGGTGCCCTCCGGCTACCGGGTCGCCGACCGGCCGGGGCGCGATCACCGGCGCGCGGTCGGCATGCTGCGTTCGGACCTGGACGCGTTCGACGAGGCGATCGCCTCGGCCGGGGCGGCGCCGGCCGTGGTCAAGCTCCAGGCCGCCGGTCCGTGGACGCTGGCGGCCGGCATCGAGCTGCGCACCGGGCACCGCGCGCTGACCGACCGGGGAGCGCTGCGCGAGTTCGCCGACAGCCTCGCCGAGGGCCTGGCCGCGCACGCGGGGGAGGTGGCGGAGCGGACCGGGGCCGAGGTCGTCGTGCAGCTCGATGAGCCGAGCCTGCCGGCGGCGCTCGCCGGCAAGCTGCGGACGCCGTCGGGCTTCGGCACGGTCGCGGCCGTCGAGTCGACCGACGCCGAGACGCTGCTGCGCCGCGTCCTGCAACGCCTGCCAGGACCGCGCCTGGTGCACTGCTGCGCGCCGGACCCGCCGGTGCGGCTGCTGCGCGCGGCCGGGGCCGACGCTGTCGCCGTCGACGTGTCGCTGGTGTCGGGTCCCGCAATGGCGGAGCAGCTTGGCGAGTTCTGGGACGGCGGCGGCACGCTGCTGCTCGGCCTGGTGCCGTCGCTCGACCCCGGCCGGCCGGTGACCCTGCGCGCCGTGGCCGAGCCGGCGCTGCGGTTGGTCGACCGGCTCGGCTTCGATCGTGAGCTGCTGGCCGGCAGGGCCGTGCCGACGCCGAGCTGCGGGCTGGCCGGCGCCGACCGGCAGTGGGTGCGCCGCGCCCTGGCGCTTGCCCGCGATCTTGGCCGGGCGTTCGTCGAGCCGCCCGCAGGATGGTGACCGTTCACCGATTGGCACGGACCGCCGGCGGCTTGCGGTTGGCTTGATCGTCTTTGGAACGCGGTTCTGTCGGTGGCCGGGCGCACAATCCCGCCCGTGCTGAGTTTCCTGCGCTCGCGACGCTGCCGCCGGTCTTTCGTGGGCCGGTCGCGCCCGGCGCCGCTGGTCAGCGCCGAGCCCGGCGCCGCCGTGGAGGTCTTCTGGCGGCGGTGGGCGGCGCTTCGGCCCACGGTCGCCGCGGCGCTCGACGCCGACCGGACCGACGCGATCGAGCCGATCGTGGGCGCCGCGGTGAGCGCGCTCGACCGCGGGCTCGGCTGGTCGGTCGGCACC
>DASSUA010000433.1:0-3582 GCA_035707525.1 Pseudonocardiaceae bacterium | reverse complement strand
TGCTCGACCAGGCCGAGGCGCTGCTGGCCCGGACCGGCCGGCTGCTCGACAGCGTGGAACGCACGGTCGACGGCGTGGAGCGCACGGTCGCCGCGGTCGACGAGGCGACCCGCCGCGCGGACGCCGTGATCGCCAAGGCCGACGCGACCACGACGAGCGTTGCGCGACTCGTGGACGAGTACGCGCCGCTCGCCGAGCGGGCCGCCCCGCTCGCCCGCCAGTTCGTCGATGAGCTGAGCGACCACGAGGTGCACGCAGCGATCAAGCTCATCGACCACCTGCCGGTGTTCACCGAGCACATGGAGCAGGACATCCTGCCGATCCTGGCGACGCTGGACCGGGTCGGTCCGGACCTGCACGAGCTGCTGGATGTCACCAGGGACCTGCGCCAGGCGATCATCGGCGTGCCCGGGTTCGCCTTCTTCCGGCGCCGGGGTGAAGACCGCGAAGAGGACCGTGACTGACTACAGACTGACTACAGACTGACTACAGACTGACTACAGCCAGCCCGGCCTGGTCAGCCCGCCCGGGTCGCCGACAGGTAGGCGACGGCCATGCGCTCGCGGGTGCGGCCCGCCTCGAACTGGGGTCGCAGGCATCCGGTGAACGCCTCGCGCTCGGCCGCGGTCAACCTGGATTCGAGGATCTCGCCGACGGTGGGTGCGTTCGGGTTGGGCGCGGAGCGCACGAAGGCGTTCCAGTCGCGCACCTGGTGCTGGGCGGGGAGGTCGATGTGGGCCTCGTAGCTCAGCCTGATCTCGGTGAAGCCCACGTCGACGGCCCAGGTGAGCAGGTCGCGCTCGTCGAAGTCGGTAAGGGTGGGGCTGGCTTCCACGAAGGCGTCCCAGACCTTGGCAGCGATCGGCTCGATACCGGAGACGTCGCAGCCGAAGTCCTTGCTGTCGCCGATGAACCGGTTGACCGGCTCGAAGATCGACAGCCGGCCGCCCGGGCGGAGCACCCGAAACATGCCGGCCAGACCCGCCCGCTTGTCCGTCAGGTAGATCAGCACCGACCGGGTCACCGCGACGTCGACCGATGCGTCGGGGACGCCGGCCAGCTCGGGTAGTCCACTGTGGACGAACTCGCAGCGGGCCGCCGGGCGCAGCTCCGCGGCCAGTTCCCGGCAGCGCCGCACCAGGTCGGCCGACACGTCGGAGAACACGACGGTGCCGGCGCGCTCCGCGGCGGCGAAGCCGAGCAGCCCATCCCCGCAGCCGACATCGAGCACCCGGTCACCGGGCTCGATCCGGGCGTTCGCCAGCACCCGGTCGCGGATCGGGGCGAGCATCGCGAGGGTCTCGGCGAGCATCGCCGGGTCGCCGCCGTGCCGCCGTTCGAGCAGCCACCTGGCCCACCGGTCAGTCATCGACCGCCTTCCGGCCGGTTTCCGAGGCGGCTTCATCCAGGACGCTGACCAGGCGCTTGGGCGCCACCATCCGGTAGGCGTCGGTGACCAGCTCGGCGATCTCCGCCCAGTCGACGTCGACGTCGAGGTAGACGCCGAGCCACCCGCGCCCCCCGACGTAGGGCGGCCGGAAGTAGCGGGTCGGGTCGCTGCCGACCAGCGCCTCCTGCGCGCCGGGAGGGGCGGCGCACCAGAAGCCGAGGCGGTCGTTGTGATGGTGGTCGGCGTAGGTGACGAAGACCTTCCGGTCGCGCACGAACCAGGTCGGCTCGCCGTGGCTGAGCCGCTCGGTGGTCTCGGGGAGCGCAAGGCACAGCTCGCGGAGCCGGTGCAGGGGATCGACGGGAGCAGACATCAGACAGGCATCAGGCCGGCATCAGGCCGGCATCAGGCCGGCACAGCGACGGCACCGGCGACGGCCCTGGCGGCGATGTCCGTGCGATGGTGCGAGCCGGTCAGGTGCACGCGGCCGACCCTGGCGTAGGCGTCCTCGCGGGCGGCCGCCAGGTCGGGGCCGGTGCCCACGACCGAGAGCACGCGCCCGCCCGACGACACGACGGCGCCGTCCTCGCGGCGCCTGGTGCCGGCGTGCAGCACGCCCGGCCCGTCGGCGCCGGTGACGACGTCGCCGAGGCTGGGCAGCCCCGGGTAGCCCTGCGCCGCGATCACCACGACGACGGCGGCCCCGTCCTCCCATTCCAGCGGCGGCTGCCCGGCCAGCGAACCCACCGCCGTGGCGTGCAGCAGGCCGCCGAGGGGCGTGCGCAGCAGCGGCAGGACCGCCTGGGTCTCCGGGTCGCCGAACCGGCAGTTGAACTCGACCACGGCCGGCCCGTCGCAGGTCAGCGCGAGACCGGCGTAGAGCAGCCCGGAGTACGGGCTGCCGCGCCGGGCCAGCTCGTCGACGACCGGGCGCACGACGTCGCGCACGACGTCGTCGGCGAGCGACGGGGGTGCCCACGGCAGCGGCGCGTAGGCACCCATGCCGCCGGTGTTGGGGCCGGTGTCGCCGTCACCGACGCGCTTGGCGTCCTGCGCGGGCAGCAGCGGCACCACGGTGTGGCCGTCGACCAGGCAGAACAGCGAGACCTCCGGGCCGTCGAGAAACGACTCGAGCAGCACCGGGTGGCCGTCTTCCAGCAGCCGGATGGCGTGCCGGCGGGCGGTGGGCAGGTCGCCGGTGACCACGACGCCCTTGCCGGCGGCCAGGCCGTCGTCCTTGACGACGTACCTGGGGCCGAACCGGTCGAGCGCGGCGTCCAGGCCGGCCGTGGTGTCGACGATCTCGGCGTGCGCGGTGCGCACCCCGGCGGCCGCCATGACGTCCTTGGCGAACGCCTTGGAGCCCTCGATCCTGGCCGCCGCCCGGGACGGTCCGAAGCAGGCGATGCCGGCGGCCCGGACGGCATCGGCGGCACCGGCGACGAGCGGAACCTCCGGCCCGATCACGACCAGGTCGGCCGCCCACTGCCTGGCCGTCTGGGCGACCGCCGCCGGCTCGGCCAGCCCCAGCTCGGGGGCCTCGGCGAGCGCCGCGATGCCGGCGTTGCCCGGTGTGCAGGCCAACGCGGAGACCGCCGGGTCGAGACCGAGCGCGACGGCCAGCGCGTGCTCGCGGGCGCCCGAGCCGATGACGAGGACTCGCACGGCCGGCAGCCTATGCCAGCGCGGCGACAGGCGCGTCCCGGGCACCGGCCGCGGCGGCCGTTCGACGAACGAGCCGCAGAAACGAGCGACAGAAAACGAGCGGCGCCCTGGCGCGGCAGGCGGTTACCGTCCGTCCTCATGGCAGCGGTAGGTACGGCGCTCGTGGTCGGCTTCGGCGCGGGAGCGTTCGTGGCCGCCCAGGTGGGGCCGGTGACCTTGCTGCTGGTCCGCACCGTGCTTCGCGGCGCGGTGCTGCCCGGGCTGGCGCTGGCCTCGGCGGTCGCGCTGGTCGACCTGCTCTACGCGGCGGCCGGTCTGGCCGGGGCGAGCGCGCTGCTGACGATCGAGCCGCTGCGGATCGTGCTCGGCGTCGCCGGAGCGCTGGTGCTGGTCGCGATCGGGGCGCGGACGCTCTGGTCGGCGCACCGGCTGCGGCTCGGGGCCGAGGTGCCCGACGAGGTCCTGCGCGCGTGGCCGGCGTTTCGCACGGGGTTCGTGGCCACGGTGTCCAACCCGCTGACGGTCGC
>DASSUA010000432.1:0-2370 GCA_035707525.1 Pseudonocardiaceae bacterium | reverse complement strand
GCCTCGCGGGCTCGGTCCATCTGGGCCTGGTCGGCCGAGCCGAAGACGTCGGCCACGGCGCCCTGCTCGAGCTGGGTCCGGAGCTGGGTAGAGGCGCCGAAGTTGAACGTCACCGGGGTGCCGCTATTCGCCTCGAAGATCCCGCCGATTTCCTTGAAAGCATCGGTCAGCGAGGCGGCCGCGAAGACCGTGAGCGTGGCGCCCTGCGAGGCCGGCGCGGCGGCCGCCGGGGGCGGCGCCTGCGGCAGAATCGCCAGGCCGGTCAAGACGAACGCCAGCACGGCGGCCGTCAGCGCGGATCGGGTTCGGAACATCGGTCCTCCGCCGGTGTGAGTCAACCGCGGCCGCTCAAGGCGCGCGGCGTGGCGCGCCAGCCGAGCACACGCGATTACTACCCCCCGTGCCACCGTCGCTACGCCGCCGGCACGAGGGCGCCCATCGGCGAGACGTCGTAGCCGCCGAGCGCCTCCACCTCGAGGCGAAAGAGCGGGCTGGTCAGGGTCTCGAGCAGCGCCTGGACCGGCGGTAGCTCGAAGAAGCGGGCCGGGATCGCCAGGTCGTACCGCTCGCGGGCGAGGGGCACGAACCCGAGGCCGAGCGCCTGGGCGGCCGCCCGCACGCCGACCGCGGCGTCGGCCAGTCCGGCCGCGACGGCCTCGGCGGCCGCTAGGTGACTGCGCACGACCGAGCCATAGCCGGCGACGCCGCGAGACGCGAGTCCGGCCCGCGCCAGCTCGGCGTCCAGGAGCGCTCGCGCGCCGCTGCCCGGCTCGCGGTTGGCGATCCGCAGGTCGGCCCGCCCGAGGTCGCCGACCGCCGCGACCCCCTTCGGGTTGCCGCTCGGCACCATCAGCCCCTGCTCCCAGTTGGCGAAGGTCACCAGGCGGACGTCTTCGCCGAGGAGCCGACGAGCGAAGGGGAGGTTGTATTCGCCGCTGGCCGAATCGAGGAGGTGCGAGCCGGCCAGGTGGGCCTCGCCGCGGGCGACCGTTTCGAGGGCGGCCAGGCTGCTGCCACCCTGCCAGGCCAGCTCGACTGTCGGGTGCCGCCGCCGCACGTGGTCGGCCAGCAGCCCCATCGCCGGGTCGCAGCCGACGGCGACAACCGTCTCGGCCAGCCGGTCCGGATCGGCGAAGAGGTCGACCACGGCCCGGCCCCCGCTCGGACGTGACCGGATCAGGCCGTTGGCGCGCGGGATGGTCAGGACGGCGCCACTCGACCCGACCAGCGGGCGGGCGAGCAGTCGCCCATCGACGTCGGCGACCTGGACGCGGGTCGGCGCCTCGATCCCCTCGCCCATTGCCCCGACCAGCTCGGCCGCCACCTGCGGCAGCTCGTCAACCAGCCGGAACAGCTCGTCGACCCGCCGGCCGAGGACACGCGCGAGCCGCAACGCGACCGCCATCGTCGGCGCGGCCTTGCCGCCCTCGATCGCGCTGACCGCCTGGCGAGTCACGCCCGCGCGGGCAGCCAGTTCGCCCTGAGACAGCCCGGCCCGCACCCGCGCCGCCCGCAGGAGCACGTCCAGCGCCCCGCCGGCCACTACGCGAACCACCCTTCCGGCCCTGTCATTAGCCGGAAGTGTAACGTATGATTGCGTTTCCGACAAAGACGCTGACCAAGCTGACCCGAGCCGATGCCGGCAGTAGCCGCGGGGACGGCCTGCTGGAGGCGCTGAACCTAGTCGCGGTACTCGACGTGCCGCGCCAGCCAGGTTCGATACACGCTAAATGCATCCCATGAATAGTTGTCGTATCCGAGCGAGGTGTGGCACGCTCAGCCTCCAGTTCCTGGGGGAGGGTGCCGATGCCTGCACCGCTGCGCCTGCGCCTGGACGAGATGGCCTGCGCCGAGCTGGCCGGCCGCTTCGAGGCGACCGACGATGCCGAGACGCGGACGCGCTACCAGATGCTGTTGCTGCTGGCCGAGGGGCGGACCCCGGCCGAGGTCGGGGCGCTGGTCCGCCGCAGCGCGGCCACCGTCCGGCGGGTGCTGCGCCGCTATCAGGCGGACGGGCCGGACGGGGTCCCGCACCGGGCGCGGCCCGGCCGGCCGGCCGGGCACCCGCCGGCCTGGGCGGCCGAGCTGGAGCGGGTGGTCGAGCGCGACCCGCACGAGGTGGGGGTGCCGAGCGCGGTCTGGACGACCCGCCTGCTGGCCGAGTACCTGGCCGGGGCGACCGGCCACCGCGCGGTGCCGGAGACGGTCCGGCTGGGGCTGCACCGGGCCGGCTTCGTCTGCAAGCGGCCCGGCTGGAGCCTCAAGCGGAAGGCCACCGAGCAGCCGGAGTGGGCAAAAAACGGGTCCGGGTGGAGGCGCTCCTAGCGGCCGCGGCATCGCCGTCGCCTCCACCCCTGGCCGACCTGGTGC
>DASSUA010000431.1:0-3491 GCA_035707525.1 Pseudonocardiaceae bacterium | reverse complement strand
GCACTCCCGCGCCCAAACTGCATGGTGAGCTCACACTTTCAGCGATCATGAACACCTCACCCCGCCCGAGCCACGCCAAGAGCGGCCGACAGCACCCAGACAGCAAACCTGAACCAACCAGCGACACCCACAGTACGAATGAAGTCACTGAACGTGACGATAGGCGGCAGGGACCGACCCGACAGAGGACACTCCCAACCCTCCCCCAGAGGAGCCACACTCAACGACGAAAGTGTGGCCTCGACGTGCATTTGCCGGCGTGCACCGCACGGTGACCTCACACTTTGGCGATCATGGACGCCGACTGGCGGCCGACGCCTCGTCGGCCCACCAGCCGCGGGTGCGTGGCGTCATTCGACCCTTTTCTGACCTGACGAAGCGGATGAAGCCCACTCCGCCCGCCGTGTGGGCGCGGAGACCGCCGTTGAATGTTGATCACCCTTGGGTCTCCCTTGGGTCGCATAACCAAGCCATTCTTGACTACTTTTGGTGATCATGACCACCACGGGCATGGGGGGGCCGCAATTAAACAAGATCGAACTCGGCGGGGACGCCGAGCCCAGCCGACCCCCGCCGCGACCAGGTCAAACGTTGCCGAATTCCCCCATTGGCCATCTAATCTTCTTTAATTGGCGCCAATTACCCACCAACTCTTCACCACCGGCGCCTGGCTACCCCAGCACTCACACCAGCTGAATAGCTGCGCCGCGGGAGTCTCACCCACTCTGGGACGGCTGCTTGAAACCACACTGCTTCCGTTGTGCTTCTGATCGACTGCATTGACGAATTGGTCAACAAACCGCCCCCTGGTTGACCGAAGAGTCACCGCGGCACGTTGCTGATCGCCTTCCCGGGTAACAGCGCCGCCGTGACACCTGGCGAAGCCGGTCGGGTCCCGGTGAGGGCGGCTAGCAGGTCGGGCAGCGATGCGAGGTTGTGCGCGCTGACGACGGCGTCGCAGTGTGGCAGCGCGGCCGCCATGCCGGCGACGAGCGGCTGGTAGCGCGGGCTCTGCGTGCGCGGGTTGGCCCACACGAGCCGGTGAGCGACGAGCGACAGCCTGGCAAGCTCGCGGCCGAGCAGTCGCGGGTCGCCGGTGTCCCAGCCGTCGGAGACGACGAGCACGACCGCGCCCCTTGCCATGCCGCGGCGCCCGTACCGGTCGTTGAACCGGCGCAGCGCCTCGCCGATGCGGGTGCCGCCGGACCAGTCGGGCGCGGTGCGGCCGGCGCGCTCCAAGGCCGCCCTCGGCGTCGCCGTGGCCAGCGCGCGGGTCAGCCGGGTGAGCCTGGTGGCGAACGCGAACACCTCCGCCCTGGTGCCCGCGGCGCAGTAGAGCAACTGCAGCATGGCCCTGGCGTAGGGCTCCATCGACCCGGAGATGTCGCACAGGACGACCAGCCGGCGTGGTTTGTCCCGGCGGGTTCGGCGGCGCAGCCGCACCGGGTGGCCGCCGGTGCGGCGCGAGTGCCGCAGCGTGGCCCGCAGGTCGACGTTGCGCCCGTACGGGTCGGCGCGCTGGCGGTGGGATCGTCTCGCCGGCATGGCCAGGATCAGGTTGCGCATCAGCTCGGCCAGGCCGAGCAGTTCCTCTGGGCTCAGCTCGGCGAAGTCCCGGTGGGCCAGGCGCTCCTGAGCGCTGGCGGTCGCAGGCACGTGCGCCTGGCCGCCGTCCCTGCCGTCGCCGTGGCCGTCGCCATCGGGTGGCGAAACTTCGCGTACCGAGGCGTGTAACTCGCGTACCGAATCGTGCAACTCGCGTACCGAATCGGACGACACGCCGGTTAGGAGGGTGGTTAGGAGGGTGGCTTCTTCGGGGGTGGTGGCTAGGGTGGCTTGGGCGCAGGCGATCAGTTGGGTTGTGGTCGTCGGGTGGAGCAGGAGGACGGCTCGGGCGAAGCGCTCGCAGCGGTCGGGGCCGACCGGCAGCCCGGAATGATGCAGGGCGGCGCCCAGGCCGGCGACGAGGGTGGCCAGGTCAGCCATTGCCCGCGACCACCTCCGACGCCTGGACCAGCTCGACGTCCTCGGGGTATTTGAGCACGGTGCTGATGGTTCGGCCGGCGGCCTCGGCGTCCAGGGTCGTGGTGCCCAGCAGACACAGGGCGGCGGCCCAGCCGATCGCCTCGGCCACCCCGGGCGGCTTGCTCAGCTCCAGGGTGCGCAGCCGGGCGACGGCGGCGGCGACCTGGGCGGCCAGCGGCAGCGCGGCGCCGGGCACGCGGCGGCGCACGATGGCGGCGACCCGGCCCGGCCCGGGATAGGCGATCCAGTGGTAGAGGCAGCGGCGTTTGAGGGCGTCGTGCAGGTCCCTGGTCCGGTTGGAGGTGAGCACGGCTATCGGCGGCAGGCGCGCCCGCCGGGTGCCCAGCTCCGGGATCGTCACGGCGTGCTCGGCGAGCATCTCCAGCAGGAACGCCTCGAACTCGTCGTCGGCGCGGTCGACCTCGTCGATCAGCAGTACCGCCGGTCGTGGGCCAGGGTGATCGAGCGCGGCGAGCAGCGGCCGGGCCAGCAGGTACTCGGGAGCGAACAGGTCGGCCTCGCGCACGGCGTCGCCGCGCGCCTCGGCGAGCCGGATCGCCAGCAGCTGCCGCGGGTAGTTCCACTCGTACAGCGCCTCCGCGGTCGACAGGCCCTCGTAGCACTGCAGCCGGATCAGTGGGGTGTCCAGCGCGACGGCGAGCCGCTTGGCGGCCTCGGTCTTGCCGACGCCCGGCTCGCCCTCCAGCAGGATCGGCTGCCCCAGGCGCACGCTCAGGAACAGCGCGGTGGCCAGCGCCTCGTCGGCGAGGTAGCCGGCCGCGTCCAGGGCGGCGAGCAGCGCGGCGACGTCGGGGAACCGGGCGGCCAGGTCGGTCATGCGTGGCAGCAGGCTTCCGCCTCGGCGGCGGGTGTGGAAACCGGCACAGCGGCCGGGTCCATAACCGGCACAGCGGCCCCGGCGCGGCGCTGCGCGACCAGCTCGGCGAGGATCGACACGGCGATCTCCGGCGCGGTCCGCGCGCCGATATCGAGCCCGGCCGGGGTGCGCACGCGCGCCTTCTCGGCCGGCGGCCGGTCCAGCGCGGCCAGCACGGCAGCCCCCCGGCGGCGGCTGGCCACGAGCGCCACGTACGGCACGTCGGCGGCGAGCGCGCTCGCCAGCAGCGGTTGCTCGGCCCTGCCGTGGGAGGCGACGACGACCGCGCCGGTGTCGGGGGCGATGGGCGCGGCGGGGTCGGTCGTGCGGTCGACCTCGTAGCCCATCGCGGTCCCGATCCGCTCCAGGGCCCGCGCGATCGGCGAGTCGCCGAGCACGTGCACCAGCGCCGGCGGGATCGTGGCCTGGAGGAAGATCTCCAGGGTGCCGCCCGAAAGGCACGGGTTGGCGACGGTCACCAGCCCGGCCGGCGCCGCCCCGGAAGGCGGTGACTCCGAAGGCCGTGACTCCGAAGGCCGTGACTCCGAAGACGGTGACCCCGAAGACGGTGACTCCGAAGACGGTGACT
>DASSUA010000430.1:0-5757 GCA_035707525.1 Pseudonocardiaceae bacterium | reverse complement strand
GTGCGGTGAGCCGCGCTGAGCGCGGTCCGTGGCACCAAAACGGCGATCACCCAGCCACCTACCGGCCGCAGGGTCGGGTCAGCGCACGGAGGCCAACCCGCGGGTCCCCGCCGAGGTTGATCACGAGGTTAACGCCCTTGTGAACCGATTCAGAAGGGCGACAACTTCGTGATCAACTTAGGACAAGGGAGTGGGCATCGATCAGGAGCGAGGGCGGCCGACCCGCGATCGCCGAAAGTAGTCAGCCATCGCAAGTTGTGTGGCTCAGGGTGATCGGCACTCGGGCGGCGGTCTCCGCGGCCACCCGGCGGGCTGCGTGGGCGTCATTCGCTTCGCTACAAGGATCGGTTGACGCCCACACGCCGGCCACTGCCGCTGGCGCGCGCCGACGAGTCGAAAGCGCCCATGATCGCTGAAAGTGTGAGGCCACCATGCGGTGTACGCCGGAAAGTGCATGGTGAGCCCACACTTTCGGTGATCATGAGCGGGCGGCCCCGGCAATTTGCGTTGTAGCTCCTTGAATCGGCTCACATAGTGAGCAAACTTCGCGATCGGCCGGAGTGCCGGACTTGGCGCGCGGAGGCCGCTCGCGAGCCGGGCTCAGCGGCGCTCGCCCACCTGATCCCGGTGCTCACCCGTCCAATCCGGCTCGCCCGCCCGATTCGGTGCGCGCCCATCCGATCTCGGCGGTCGCCCTCCCGATCTCGGCGGTCGCCCACCTGAGCCCGGCGCTCGCCCACCTGAGCCGGGTGCTCACCTGCGTGATCCCGGCGGTCGCCTCCGGCGGCCGGAGCCCCGAGATCCCCGAAACCAGCCCTCTAAGAGCCTGTTGGCGAACCCCGCTGCCGGCGCCCCCGGCGCCCGGGCGACGACCGGCGGCGTTGTCGTCGTCGCCAATAGCGCTGCTATTGGCTCCTCCTCCGCCTTGCCGGACGCCGCCCGGATCACCGGGTGCATCCGGCGGGGGTTCACCAACAGGCTCTAAGCGAACCAGGGGTTGCCGGCCGGGAACAGGTACCGGTCCGCCATGAAGTTCAGCGCCCGGCGGGCCTGCCGGAAGCGGGCCGCGACCTCGTCGACGACCGCGAGCCGCGCCGAGTGGGTGGGCGCCAGCTCGCAAGCCTGGCGGTACCAGCGCATGCCGAGCTGCTCGAACAGCTCGATCGCGGAGCCCTCGACCAGATCGCCCTCGCCCTCGGGGCCGAGGCCGGCGGCCCGCCGCAGCCGCGCGGCGTCGAACGGTCCGAGGCTGCGCTTGCGGGCGTAGTCGGGGAAGACCCCGGTCAGGAACAGCGCGACGTCACCGAGCCGGCGGTAGGCGCCCGGCCGCTCCTCGGCCCGGATCGAGTCGATCAGACCGACCAGCTGCACGGGATCCAGCTCGTTGAACCGCACCGCCCGCCAGCCCTTGGCGGTGCGGACCCGGTAGTGCCCGCTGGCGACCCGCGCGAACGAGGCCAGCAGCTCGGCCAGGAACAGCCGGCGCGCCTGCGACTCCAGGAACGCCGCCAGCTGCGGCCCGTCGAACACCGGGACCTTGTCGCGCGCACCGGCCCGCTCCACCACATGGCTCGCCGAAGCGAGCTCGGCCGCCGCGCGGTGCACGACGGCCGCGAACACCATGAACGGGCTCACTGCGAGCACCGGCTCCCGGCCGGGCGCGAGGACGGCGAAGAACACCTCGGGCCGGTCGAACAGCGCCGGCACCTGGCCGGGCGCCGTACGCAGCTCGGACGGCCGCGCCGGCACCCCTGCTGCCTCCGCTAGCACCTCCAGGTCCTTGTCCGTGAGGTGCTCGACGTAGTCGGATCCAACCGGTCTGCCGTACATGGATATACGTTACGACCTAACCGGGCGTTTGGCCTCGCACCTTTCAAAGATCGTTCACCCGCCATCAGGCTGCCGCGGTCTGCCCCGCCAGCTGCCGGGAGATGGTCGAGAGCGCGTAGCCGATCAGGATCACGACGATGCCGAGGCCGAACGCCATTGCGGCGACGCCGAAGGCGACCACGGAGGTGAACAGCGACGCTCGCAGGAACGAGGCGTTCATGACCGTCGGGCGCCGCTCGTCCTCGCGGTCCAGCTGCGCGTAGGTCTGCCCGCCGCTGGCCTCCAGCGCGTGCTTCTCGATGACCTGGGCCTGTTCGTAGGCGGTGAACGGGCCGTCCACGGGTTCGCCGGCGAAGCGCGCGGCGTCCTCTGAGACGGTTATGTTCTCGTCGGCCAGCTGGTTCTGCACGACTATCCAGGTGGTGACGCCGGCGACCGCCAGCACCGCTCCGAAGACCATGAGCAGGATCGCCAGGGTCCGGACGGTTCGGGAGCTGGACGCGGTGCGCGCCGGGGTTGTGTTCGCGCTCATCTAGGTTTCTCCTTGCGGGTTGTCGTGCCTTCGCACGGAAATGGCTTCCCGGACTGGCAGCGCGCGCACGAGGATGGTGCGCGGCGAACCGGCCGGCGTCCTCCCTGGCGGAGGAGATCCTGTCTTGGTACCGATCGCTTTCGTTTCCTGGCTGGCCAGGATGCGTTGGTCCGCCTCCTTCCGGAACGGCGCCGGAGACCCGTACCGCAGCAGCGTGGCCCGCGCCGGCCGGGCCCAACCAGGTTCCTTCGCCCCGCGCTGCGGGTGTCCAAAGTCCCGGCCGGGACCGCCGCCGGGGCTAGGTGTAGCGGCGGATCAGGGCGTCGAGGCGGGCGGCATGGGCGCCGCGCCAGTAGATGCGGGCGCAGGACCGGCAGCGGGTGAAGTTGTGCCGGGTGCGGCGGGTGCCGGGTTCGAGCTGCGCCTCGACTTCGGCCTTGGGGACCGGTTGGACGGTATCGCCGCAGGCGGGGCAGCGGGTGTAGGGCGCGAGCGGCAGCCGGAAGCGGTCGAGGACGTCGGCGAGCTGGCCGTCGGCGTTGCTGCCGGCGACGTAGGCGGCGCGCCGGAGGGTCCGCCGCCGCAGCAGGCCCCGGTCCTGGGTGAGCAGGAGGCGGTCTTCCCGGCCGGCCCGCGGGGCGCGCCACTTGGCGACCAGCAGCAAGCGCAGCTGCGGGGCGACGGCGAGCCGGACCAGCGGGACCGCCCGCTCACTGCCGCTTCCCACCGGCCAACCCTAACCAGCCGCAACGCCGGCCGCCGGGTGCTTGCGCGCCTATCGTTGACCGGAGTCGCGGCGCCAGACCGAAGGAGCGCAATGGCCGTGCAGGCACCAGCGCGGGACCGGCTCGCCCGGGTGGTCAGCGAGGTCTTCGCGCCGGCGGTGCTGATCGGCGCGCAGCTGGTCGCGGTCGGCTGGCACGCCGGTCAGCAGGCCGGGGTCTCCCGCTGGTGGGGCCTGCCGGCTGCGCTGTTCGCCGCCGGCATCCCGTTCGCCAACATCGTGCGCGGCGTCCGGCAGGGCCGCTACGCCGACCATCACATCCCCGAGCGCGAACACCGGCGCGGCGCGCTGCTGGTCGGCGCGGCGTCGGTGGCCATCGGTCTGGCGCTGCTGGCCGCCGTTGGCGCGCCGCGCGAGCTGGTCGTGCTGCTGCTGGCCGGGGCGGTCGGGCTCGCCGTGTTCGCCACGATCACGCACTGGTGGAAGATCTCGATCCACACCGGGGTCGCGGCCGGCACGGTGGTCGTGCTGGCCGCGGTGTTTGGGGCCACGGTGTTCGGGGCCACGGTGTTCGGGGCCGCGGTCCTGGTCGCCGCGCCGCTCGTGACGCTGGTCGCCTGGGCCCGGATCCGGCTGGCGGCGCACACGACGGCTCAGGTAATCGCCGGTGGGCTGCTCGGCGCGCTGATCGCCGCCGCGGTGTTCCTGCCGCTGCGGTAGGAAGCGGCGTTCGGTTGTCTGCCAGGAACCGAGCACCGATACGGGTAGCGGTAACGATCTGATTGTGTACGGTGACTTGCGGTGGTGGCGCCGTTCCTGGGCACCGCCCATCCTGGTGGTCCCCGTTTCGGAGTTGCTGTGGTATCGAGAACCGCGCCAGAAATCGGATCACGGGCGGTTGTCCGGACGCTGGCCATGTATGCCGGTCTCGTCGTCATACCGGCGGTGCTCGGCATTGTCATCGCGTTCATCGCGGCCGGTTCCGTTTCCGGATCGGCCGCCGCGGTGGACGAACCGGCCGGGCAGGTACCGACCCTGAGCCGACTGCTGTTCGCCATAGCGTTCGTCTGCATGGCCGGTGTTGCCGGTAGTTGGCTGGCGAAGCTGCTGCGACAGCCGCAGGCGGTCGGCCAGATGATCGCCGGGCTGGCCATCGGGCCGTCCCTGCTCGGACGGTTCGCGCCGGAATTCTCGGCCTGGCTGTTCCCGGCCGGCACGGCCCAGATTCTGGCGCTGTTCGGTGGGGTCGGAGCAATCTTCTTCATCTTCCTGGTCGGGCTGGACTTCTCGTGGCCCGAGTTGCGTCGCTCCGGCCTGTCGACGGTCCTGCTCGGTCAGGCGACGATGGCCATTCCGTTCCTCGGCGGCGCCATACTGGCGGTGGGCCTGAGCCGGCTGGGGGAGGCGCCGGCCCACGACCCGATGGCGTTCAACCTGTTCATCGCGGTGGCCATGAGCGTCACGGCGCTGCCGGTTCTTGCGCACATCCTGCGGGAACGCGGCCTGGACCAGAGCCCGCTCGGCGCGGTCGGCATCGCCGCCGCCGCGATCTGCGACGCCACCGCGTGGTGCGTGCTGGCCGTGACGCTCGCCATCGCCGGCAGCGGCTCGGCCTCCGGCGCGTTGATCGCGATGGCCGGCGTCGGCCTGTTCGCCGTCGCCATGTGGTTCCTGGCGCGGCCGGCGTGGGCCCGGCTGGACAGCAGGGCCGCGCCCGGGTCGGCGACGCCGCTGCTGGCGCTGCTCGGCATGCTCGTGGCCGCGCTGGTCACCGACTCGCTCGGCGCCCACGCGATCTTCGGGGCGTTCCTTGCCGGCCTGATCTTTCCCCGGTCGGCCAGCTACCGGACGATCAACTCGAAGATCGAAGGTGTCGTCGAGTGGTTCCTGCTGCCGATGTTCTTCGTGTCCACCGGGCTCCAGACGAAGATCGGCCTGCTCGACAGCGGGCATGACGTGCTGATCCTCCTGGTCGTGCTCGGCACCGCGATCGCCAGCAAGTCGCTGGCGACGGCCCTGCTCGCCAGGCTGGTCGGCTACGGCTGGCGCTCGACCGCCCAGCTCGCCGCGATGATGAACTGCCGCGGGATCACCGAGCTGATCGTCCTCAACATCGGCCTGCACGCCGGCCTGCTCAGCCAGAAGCTGTTCACGGTCCTGACCGTCGTGACGATCATCACGACGATGATCACCGGCCCGGCGCTGGACCTGATCGGGCGGTCGAACGGGCGTGACCAAGCGGACAGCGGGCGAACCGGCCCGTAGCCGGCTGACGGCTCCCGGGTCAGCGGGTCGGAGGTTTCCATGGCGGGCCGCCGCGGTCCGGCAAGTCTCCGGTCGCCGGCCCGGGAAGATGGCCGGGCTCCCTGGCGGGTGGCCGGCGGCCGCCGGCATCCGCCTCGGGTACGGTCGCCTGACCGTCGGTCGGTGCCTGAGGTCCGCCGGCCGGATCGGGAGGGTCAGCCCGCGAGGGGTCGGCCTGCTCCGGCGAGGCGGTTGCCGCCTGCTGGGCCGGCTCTCCCGGCTCCGAGTCGCGCATTTGGCCCTTGGCCGGCGACGGCCGGCGTTGCTCGGCCTTGGCCGGCGACAGCCGGCGTTGCTCGGCACTGTCGTCGGCCGGAGGTGGCGACACCAATCCCACGAGCAGGGTGACGAGGGCGGCGACGGCAGA